>JAHWJE010000004.1:0-10153 GCA_019348575.1 Actinomycetota bacterium
TCGCCGGCGACGGCGGTCGCCGTCAGGCAGACCCCGTTGACCGCGATCGAGTCGCCCTCGGCGACGTCGGCGGTCAGGCGCGTGCGCAGCGTCAGGCGCGTGCCCTCAACGGTCGCGTCGACCGCTGCCACGCTGCCGAGGTCCGCGACGAGCCCCGTGAACAGCGCTCACCACTCCCGCAGCCGCGCCGAGATCAGCAGGTCGTCGGCGACCCGCTCGCAGTCGAGCGTCAGCGCGCGCAGCGCCTCGGAGATCCGCTCGACGCCCTCGCCCTCGAGCGGGTCGCGCGCGGCGCGGCCGCCCAGCAGCAGGGGCGCGAGGAAGAGCCGCACCTCGTCGATCTCGCCGGCGTCGAGGAAGGCGCCCGCGAGATGCGGCCCGCCTTCGAGCAGGATCGACGTGATGCCGCGCGCGCCGAGCTGGTCCAGCGCGGAGCGCACGCGGGCAGGCTCGTTCTCGCCCGTCGCGACGACGACCTCGGCGCCGGCCAGCTCGAGCGCCTCGACGGCCGAGCGGCGCGCGGCGCGCGAGACGACGACGGTCAGCGCGGACTCCGGCGCCGCCGCGACGAGCCTGGCGTCCAGCGGCAGCCGGGCGGTCGCGTCGAAGACGACGCGGCGGGGCTGGTGGTGGACGCCCTCGACGCGCGCCGTCAGCCGCGGGTCGTCCGCGAGCGCCGTCCCGATCCCGACCGCGACGGCGTCCATGCTCGCCCGCCAGCGATGCGCGCGAGCGCGGCTGGACTCATCCGAGATCCACTGCGAGTCGCCCGTGCGCGTCGCGACCTTGCCGTCGAGCGTCATCGCCGACTTGAAGACGACCCACGGGCGCCCGCTGCGGGCGTGCTTGCGAAAGGCCTGGTTGACGAGCCGCGCGCGGGCGGCGAGCTCCCCGTCGCCGACGTCGACCTCGATGCCCTCGTCGCGCAGGATGCCGAGGCCGCGGCCCGAGGCCTTCGCGCTCGGGTCGTCGGAGGCCACGACGACGCGGGCGATGCCGGCCGCGATCACGGCGTCGGTGCACGGCGGCGTCTTGCCGTGATGGCAGCACGGCTCCATCGAGACGTAGAGCGTCGCGCCCTGCAAGCTCGTGCCGAAGCCCCCGGCGGCGGCGATCGCGTTGACCTCGGCGTGCGGGCCGCCGCACTCCTCGTGCCAGCCCTCGCCCAGCACCTTCTCGTCGCGGACGATCAGCGCGCCGACCATCGGGTTGGGATGCACGCGGCCGAGCCCGAACTCGGCGAGCTCGATCGAGCGCGCCAGGTGATCATGGTCGGCCGCGGTCAGTGTCGCCACGGCCCCAGCATAGGGCCGGCCGTCAACCCGCAGCGGCGCGGCTCGGCACCCCGTCGGCTGCCCCGTCGGCGCAGGCGCCGCCCCGCAGCCGGTAGATCGTCATGACCGGCCCGGGCCGGTTGTACGCCAGCGGGTAGTAGTTGAACGTCCAGTCGAAGTTGAAGCCCACCGGCCCCTTGCCCTTCGCGTACGGAGAGACCTCGTAGGCGACCTCCGAGCGCCGTTCGAGCTCCTCGTAGTAGCGCAGCGCGTCGGGCACCTGCCCGGGGTCGGCCTCGGCCCGACCGCGCTGCGTGGAGCCGACGACGACGTAGCAGTACGCCTGCTGCTCGAAGACGTCGACGAGCTCGGGGCGCAGCACCCTCTGGAAGTCCTCGATGTTCACGACGCCTGCCGCGCCGGGCACCGGCGCGCCCGTCTGCGGATCGATCTTGCGGCTGAGCGGATACTTGTTCCAGCGATTGCCGTTGGGGATGAGCGGCGACGGGTTGCCGATGTCCTGCGCCCACTGGTCGGGCACGACGGGCTCGACGACGATCTTCGTCCGCTCCGGGACGTTGAGCACCATCCATTCGCGCGCGATGTTGCGCGTGTCCTCGCGCGACATGACGAGGCCCGAGTGCAGCGAGTAGACGAAGCCCTGCCCGCAGAGCAGCACGACGGCGGCCGCGACGAACGTCGGCCGCAGCGCCGGCGACATGCTCCCCAGCCAGTCGGCCAACTCGAACGCCGCGTAGGCCGCCAGCACGCAGACGAACGGGAAGACCGGCATCAGCCAGCGCCCGAAGTAGCGCTCCTGCGAGCCCATGAAGAGCACGAACGCGATGACCGGCGGCACGAGCATCCAGAGCAGCCGGCGCTCGTCGAAGAACAGCCGCACCGCGCCGCCGACCGCGAACAGCAGCGGCACCCAGCCGAGCCCCCAGCCGAACGACCACAGGTAGTACGCGTAGCCGGATTCCTGCGTCAGGCCGAGCTTGCCGGCGGCGTCGCCGGAGGCCGTCGACTGGTGCGTCAGCCCGTCCCAGAACGACGAGAAGTCCAGCACCGAGTACGGGTTGGCGACGACGAACGTCAGCAGCGAGAGGCCGGCCACGATCGCGGCGCCGCGCAGCGCGCCGCCCCTGCCGCCGTCGGCGGCGAACTGCGCCGCCGCGGCGGCGGCGATCGGCAGCAGCACGATCCCGCCGGTGTACTTCGTCGCGCACGCCAGCCCGAGCCCGAGCCCGGCCCAGACGTAGTCGCGCAGGCGGCCGGTGCGCAGGATCCCGGCGGCGCCCCACAGCGCGAGGCAGACCCCGACGAGCGTCGGCACGTCGTTGAGCGCGAGCTTGGAGTAGAAGACCGGCAGGAAGGCGACGGCGAAGATCCCGGCCGACAGCAGGCCGACGCGGCGGTCGACGAGCCGCGCGCCGGCGAGGTACAGCAGCCAGACCGCCAAGGTCCCGCACAGCGCCGACAGCGTGCGGCCGATGATCCAGATCTGCGTCGGATCGGTGGCGAACGTGTTCGAGACGGCGGCGCGGCCGCCGTACCAGGCCCCGAGCGCGAGGCGCACGAGGTAGGTGTAGGCGGGCGGGTTGACGAAGTAGTTCGGATCCCACTCGTGGCCGAACATGCCGATCGCCCGCGTCACGAAGTGCGCGTTCTCGTCGGCGTTGTAGGCGTAGGGCAGGCCGTGCGTCACGCCCCAGATGCGCAGTCCGAACGCGAGCAGCAGCAGCGCGCCGACGGCCGCTCCCCAGATCAGGCGCTCGATGCCGGGACGGCCGAGGCTCAGGCCCGACGACGTCAGCAGCCCGGTCAGGCCGGCGGGCTCCGGCGCCGAGCGCTGCGACTCGCGAAATTGGCTCTCAACAGCTGACATAGGCGGCGTAGTACCGGCTCGTTGCGACGCGGACGAAGCCCGCGGGGGGCAGGTTGTCGGCGGTCCTGTCGTTGTCGGTCACGAACGCCTGCTTGAAGATCGCCGGACGGTCGTGCACGAGGATCGCCACGCCCCTGCGCGGCGAGCGCGGGTGATCGAGATCTCCCATGGTGCCCAGGCTCGAGCGCGCGATCACGTCCGACTGCGGGCGGTCGAGGATCCAGCGGACGTCGGGGATGAGCTTGTGGTTTGGCACGTAGACGGGTCCGCAGCGCCGCGCCGCGCGCGCGACCCGGGGGTCGTGCAGCACGCGCTCGAGCGCCACATGCGCATCCCCACGAAAGCGCAGCTCGTTGCGTAGCTGCATCAGGTTAGTGCGCGTGGCCGTGAAGACGACGCCGAACACGACGATCGCCAGCGCGCCCGCCGCCCACAGCCGCCGCCACGCGGTGCCGCGCTCGAGCATCGTCCAGCCGGCGATGAAGACGGCGGCGAAGATCATCACGCACAGCGACGGGACGAGCAGGTAGCGGTCGATCACCGACAGCCCCGCGACGCCGACCAGCGCGAACGTGCCCGCGCCGAGCGCGAACAGCACGAGCGGCATCAGCGCACGGCGCGGCGTCAGCACGACAGCCAGCACGAGCCCCGCCACGCCGGCGACCATCACCGGGAACTTCGTGAGCTTGACGAGGAACGCGTAGAGCGCCTCGGGGACGGCGGCGCCGCCCTTGTTGCGCCCGAGCTCCTCGGCGAGGTCGCGCGTGCCGATCAGCGAATACAGCGCGTTGCCGGTGACGGCGAAGTCCACGCCCGCCCAGACCAGCGGCCCGATCGCCGCCAGCGCCGCGTATCCGGCGCGCCGGCTCCAGCTCGCGCGCGGCACGAGCCACAGCCAGTAGACGCCCGCCAGCAGCCAGGCCTCGGGGCGCATGAGCCCCGCCGCGGCCAGCAGCCCCAGCACGAGGACGGGATGGCGGCGCGGCGCGCGCAGCTCGACCACCGCCGCCCAGACGACGACGGCGAGGTAGGGGATGTCGATGTAGCCGCGCGCGGCGAGGAACGGGAAGTCGAAGCGCGTGACGAGCAGCGCCGCCGCGACGGCGCCCACGAGCGGCGTGAAGGCGGACTTGCCGAGCGCGTAGACGGCTGCGACGAGCGTCAGGAACGAGATCACCGTGCAGGCGACCAGCACGCGGTCGGCGCCGTCGCCGAGCGGCGCCAGCAGCGCGCCGAAGGCGATCGCCAGCGGATGCTCGGTCGGCGCGCGGTAGGCCTCGAAGGACAGCGCGTCGAGGCGGACGAGCTCGCGCCCCCACAGCAGGGAGTAGTACGAGTCGTAGTTCGGATACGTCGGGTAGACGACGAACCCGATCAGCGCCGCGAGCGCGAGCGCGGCGAGGCCGATCCGTTCGAGCACGGCGACGCGGGCCGTGGGCAGGCGGCGCCGCCGCCCCGAGGGAGCCTCGGCAGGCGACGGCGACGTGACGGCGGCCGGGCCGGCGGTCTCGGGCACGGATGACGCTGCGATGGCCGTTAGCATTCCACGCGGACCCGCCGCATGAAGCTGATCATCCAGATTCCCTGCTTCAACGAGGAGCAGACCCTCCCGCTCGTGCTCGCGGACCTTCCGCGACGGATGGACGGCTTCGACAAGGTCGAATGGCTGATCATCGACGACGGCTCGACGGACCGCACGATCGACGTCGCCCGCGCCGGCGGCGTCGACCACATCGTGCGCCTGACGAACAACAAGGGCCTTGCGGCGGGGTTCCAGGCCGGCCTGGATGCGTGCCTGAAGCTCGGCGCCGACGTCATCGTCAACACCGACGGCGACAACCAGTACGACGGCAAGGACATCCCCAAGCTGGTCGCGCCGATCGTCTCGGGCACGGCCGACATGGTCGTCGGCAACCGCGAGGTGCACACGATCGAGCACTTCTCGCCGCTGAAGGTCACGCTGCAGCGGCTCGGCTCCTGGGTCGTGCGCCAGGCCTCCTCGACCGAGGTCCCCGACACGACGTCGGGCTTTCGCGCGTACAACCGCGAGGCGGCGATCCAGATGGCCGTCGTCTCGAAGTTCACCTACACGCTGGAGACGATCATCCAGGCGGGCAAGCAGCTCGTCGCGATCGACCATGTCGCGATCGCGACGAATCCCAAGACGCGCGAGTCGCGCCTGTTTCCCTCCATGTGGTCCTACGTACGGCGCAACTCGGTCTCGATCTTCCGCATCTACTCGCAGTACGAGCCGCTGCGGGTCTTCATGACGGCGGCGGCCGTGATCGGGCTCATCGCCGTGGTCGTGTGGGCGCGCTTTGCCTACTTCTACGTCGTCGAGGACGAGGGTGCGGGCCACGTCCAGTCGCTGATCCTCGGCGCCGTGCTGTTCAACGCGGCGATGGTGCTCGCGGCGCTCGGCGTGATGGGCGATCTCATGTCGGCGCAGCGGACGATGATCCAGCGCACCTTCGAGCGCGTGCGGCGCATCGAGCTGCAGCTCGGGGTCGCCCCGTCGCACTACGAGCCCGGCGCGGAACCGACCGGTCAGCGCCCGACGACCGGCGCCGGCGCGGGCGCCGCGACCGGCAAGACCGAAGAGCGCGACGTGGTGCGGTTGTGACGCCCGCCGCGCCGGAGGTCACCGTCGACCGCGAGGGCACGGTCACCGGCAACACGTACGACAAGTACGGCTCGACCAACCCCGTCGTGCGGCGCCTGATGAGCGGGTTCGAGCGCACGCTCGACGAGCTGCTCGAGCAGGCCGACCCGCAGTCGCTGCTCGACGTCGGCTGCGGCGAGGGCGTGCTGACGCACAAGTGGGCGCAGCGCCTGGGCGAGCGCCGCGTGGTCGGCATCGACCTCGACGACCCGCAGCTGCACGCGCTCTGGGAGCAGCGCCAGGCGCCGAACCTCGCCTACAAGGTGATGAAGGCCGAGAACCTCCCCTTCGGCGACGGCGAGTTCGACCTCGCGACCGCGATCGAGGTGCTCGAGCACGTGCCCGACCCCGAGCACACGGTCGCCGAGATGGCGCGCGTGGCGAGCGGCCATCTGCTCGTCTCCGTGCCGCGCGAGCCGATCTGGCGCGCCCTGAACATCGCCCGCGGCGCCTACCTGAAGGACCTCGGCAACACGCCCGGGCACGTCAACCACTGGTCCAAGCGCAGCTTCGTCTCGCTGCTGTCCCGCCACGGCGACGTCGTCCAGGCGCGCTCGCCGTTTCCGTGGACCATGCTGCTTGTCCGCCTCTAGCGCCGTCGGCGCGCCCGCGTCGGGCTCGGGCTCGGGCTACGGCCGCGGAGCGCGGATCCTCTCGATCGGCATCGCGACGACCGGTCTCGTCACCTTCGCGTACTTCGCGCTGGCCGCGCACGCACTGGGCCCGGTCGAGTACAAGCGCATCTCGCTGGTCTGGTCGATCATGTTCGTCGTCGCGTCGGTGATCTACCGCCCGATCGAGCAGCTGCTGTCGCGCACGATCGCCGACCGCCGCGCCCGCGGCCACAGCGGGGGGCACAACCTGCGCGTCGCGCTGCTCATCCAGGCGGCGTTCGCGCTGGGGTTCCTCGCCGTCGCGCTGGCCCTGCGCGACCTGCTGCAAGACGACCTCTTCGACGGCTCCGCGGCGCTGTACTGGGTGCTCGTGGTCGGCGTGCTCGCATACGCCGCCAGCTACTTCGCGCGTGGCTTCCTCGCCGGCCACCAGCGCTTCGAGCTCTACGGCCTGCTCGTGTTCCTGGAGGCGATCTCGCGGGTGTGCTTCGCGCTCGCCGTCGTCGTCGGGATCGCGTCGGGCCAGTCGGTGGTCGCGCTGGGCATGGCCGCCGCGCCGCTGCTGTCGCTGCTCGTCGTGCCGTGGTTCTTCGCGCGCCGCGAGCAGCCCGATCCGCCGGCCGACGCCGGCTCCGTCGAGCAGGCCGAGGGCGGCCTGACGCTGCGCCACGGCGCGCCGTTCGCGGCCGCCGTCCTCGGCGTCATGGTCGCCGAGCAGACGCTGCTCAACGCGGCCGTGCTGACGGTCGAGGGGACATCGGCCGACCCCGCGCTGGCGGGCATCGTCTTCAGCGTGCTGCTGATCGCGCGCGCGCCGCTGCAGCTCTTCCAGGCGGTGCAGGGCTCGCTGCTGCCGCATCTCGCCGGGCTGCAGGCGACGGCGGGCGCCGCCGAGTTTCGCCGCGCGATCAGCGCGACGGTGCTGGCGATCGGCGCGTTCGCCCTCGCCGTCGCGCTGGGGCTCTTCGCGGTCGGTCCGGCGGTCGTCGGCGGCCTGTTCGACATCGAGCGCGAGATCGGCCGCGCGGGCCTCGCGCTCGTCGGACTCGGAATGGGCTTTCACCTCGTCGCCGGGACGCTCAACCAGGCCGCGCTCGCGCGCGGGCAGGCGGTCGGCGCGGCGCTCGCATGGCTCGCCTGCGCGGGCGCCTTCGTGGCATGGATGCTGAGCCCGGCGATCGAGGACCAGCTGTTGCGCATGGAGGTCGGCTACTGCTGCGCGACGGCGCTGCTCGCGACGCTGCTCGGGCTCGTCTACAGGATCGGCGGATCGGCCTCGGCGGCCTGAGCATGCGCCGCGCCTACGGCGGCGTCGTCGTCGCCTTGCCGCCCTCGACGTAGACGAGCCGCCCGTCGGCGAGCCGGAAGACCTCGCCGACGCGCCGGCCCGAGCCGGTCACGGTCTTCTTGCTGAGGCGCACGGTCTTGATCTCGTCGCCCTCCTTGATGATCAGCGTCTGGCTGTTGGCCTCGGTGCGCAGCAGCGTGACGTCGGATTTCGTCAGCAGGTCGGTCAGGTTGACCGACTGCAGCGCGGCGAGCAGGAAGGCGACCGCGAGCACGATGCCCAGGTCGAAGAGGTTGACGAGGCCGTCGAGCGGATCGCCGGCGCGGTCTCCGCGCGAGCGAGGGCTGGGAGCTCGGGGTGTCACGCGCGCGCTCATCGCTCCTCGGGCGGCGCCTCCAGCGCCGCGACGACGTACTCGAGGTCAGACAGGTCCTGCGCGTACAACCGGTCGCGCACGAGCGAGATCGCGAACGCGACAGCGCCGATCAGCAGGCCGAGGACGGTCACGCTGAAGGCCACGCGCAGGTTCTCCGACAGCTGCGCGACGTCGCCGGTCGCGAGCCCCTCGAGCGCCGGCGAGAGCGGGATCAGCGTGCCCATCAGGCCCAGCGCGGGCCCGAAGCGAACGAGCATGCGGCTGCGCTCCAGCCTGCGCAGCGAGCCGAGGTCGAAGTCGGCCAGCGCCTTCGCACGGCGGTCGTCGGCGCCCGGCCGGCCGTGCTGGGAGACGATCGTCGACAGCGTGTCGGCCATCTGCGCGCTCGACGCCAGCGGCATGAGCGCCAGCTCGGCGGCGGTCGCGTTGCTGTCGGCCAGCGCCTCGCGAGCGCTCGCCGACGCCTGCTCGACGCGCTCGCCGCCGTCGCGCCGGCCGCGCCGCGCGAGCTCGACGAAGAACGCGCCGAGGTCGAAGAGCAGGAACGCCAGCGCGGCGACCGCCGCTCCCAGCACCGGATAGCGCAGCGCCTCCGCGATCTCGAAGATCAGCTCCTCAATGCCGGTGGCGGCGATCATGCGTTCGGCAGTTTGACGCCTCGGCGCTCGCGCAGCGCGCCCAGCGAGAAGGCGGCGAGCGCCAGCAGCCCCGTCGCGGGCAGCGCCAGACCCGGGTCGGTGTCGCCGCCGCGCGTGGCCGGCGGGCCCTTCTCGCCCGCCGGCGTGCCGCCCGGCAGCTTGCGCACGCGTGCGCCGAGCTCGTTGATCAGCACCCCGGAGATCGTCGTGCCGAAGGGGCGCTCGGGCTTCGGCTTGGGCTTGGGCTTCGGTCGGGCGCTCCGCGCGGCCGACGAGCCGTCGCTCCCGGTGCCCGCGCCGGTCCCTCCCCCGCTGCCGCCCTGCCCGCCTCCGCCTCCGCGTCCGGCGCCGCCGGCGCCCTGTGCGCCGCCCGTCGCGCTGCCCGGAGTCGGCGTCGGCGGAGGTGGCGGCGGGGGCTCGCCGACGATCACCTGGACGTCGTCGTGCCCGCCGCAGTACGTCGCGCAGCGCCGGGTCGATCCGCCCGTGCCGGTCACACTGACGCGCGGCGCGTAGTTTCCGCCGAGCGTGTAGACGTGCGTGACGACGGCGCCGCTCGCCGGCGGGCTGCCGTCGTTGAAGTCCCACTCGAAGCTGAGCGCCGCGCCCGGCGGCGAGAAGCGCACGCGGGCGCTGAGGGTGACGCTCTCGTTGGCTTGGATGCGACGGCGGTCGACGGACGCGGTGACGCTGATGCCGGTGTCGGCGCCGTTGACGCTGACCTGCAACGGGCCGGTGCGAGCCGTCGCGGAGATCGTCCTGAAGCGCGTCGTCCTCCCGTCGTCGGTGATCACGGCGGCGAGCTGCCCTTTCTTGAGCGTCTCCGCGCTGCCGTCCTCGCGCGTGATCGTCACGAACGTCACGGTCGCAGGGTCGATGCCGCCGTACTGCGCGATCAGCGAGCGAATCGAGAGGCCGCCCGCGAAGCGGGCGCCGGGCACGTCGATCGCCGGCTCGCCGTTGACGATGAGCGTCACGCCGGGTCCGGCCGCCTGCGCCGCAGCGGCCAGCGGCCCGGCCAGCAGGCCGGCGGCCAGGAGGAGCGCTGTGACGATCGCGCGCAGGTCGCTCAAGGTAGCTGACGCAAGCGCTCGAGCCCGTCGGTCAGCAGCCCGCGGCCTCGGCGATCTCGCGGAACGTCGCGGCGGGGTCGTCGGAGCCGAAGATCGCGGAGCCGGCGACGAACCAGGTCGCGCCGGCCTCGGCGCACTCGGCGGCCGTCTCGGGGTTGATGCCGCCGTCGACCTCGATCGGAACGCCCTCGCCGAGCATCTCCCGCACGCGGCGGATCTTGTCGAGCTGGTTGCGCAGAAACGGCTGCCCGCCCCAGCCGGGGTTGACGGTCATGATCAGCGCGAGGTCGGGCTCGGCCTGCGCGAAGTAGCCCGGCGGCGTGCCGGGGCAGACGACGAG
>JAHWJE010000004.1:10253-15705 GCA_019348575.1 Actinomycetota bacterium
CCGGCGTTGCAGCCCGCCTCGCGGATCGCGTTCAACGTGTAGTCGATGTGCGGCGTCGCCTCGGCGTGGATCGTGATCCCGTTCGCGCCCGCCTTGGCGAACTCCTCGACCTGGCGCTCGGGGCTCTCGATCATGAGGTGCACGTCGAGGTAGGCCTCGTCGGGCAGCCCCTCGCGCAGCGCCGCGACGACGAGCGGGCCGAAGGTGATCGGCGGGACGAAGTGGCCGTCCATGACGTCGCAGTGGATGACGCGGGCGCCCGCGTCCCAGACCTCGCGGACCTGCCCGAAGAGGTTGGTGAAGTCCGCCGACAGGATCGACGGGGTGACGTGGCGTTCGGCGAGCGGCACTAGATCTCCCGCAGCATCGACGCCGAGCAGGCGCTGCAGGACATGATCGCGGTCTTTGACATGCGCACGATCGTAGAGTGCTCGCCGCAGTCGGGGCACAGCGAGCACAGCTCGAAGCGGTGCAGGCAGTACACGCAGCGGTAGCGCCCGGGCAGGTTCGCGGGCCGCAGCCACGGCTCCTGGCAGTTCGGGCACGTCATGCCGATCTCGCTGCTCATGGGCTGCGAAGGCGAGCGATGTAGAAGCCGTCGGTGCGGTCGCGATGGGGCAGCACGAGGCGCTCGGACTCTACTGCCAGGCCGGACGCGACCACGCGCTGCTCGTTCTCGGCGGGCGACAGCGTGCACGTGGAGTACACGAGCGCGCCGCCGGGGCGCAGCGCCCGGCAGGCGGCGGCCACGATCGCCTCCTGGGCGTCGGCGAGCTGCGCGATCGCCTGCGGCGTCATCCGCCAGCGCAGGTCGGGGTGGCCCTGCAGCGTGCCGAGGCCGCTGCACGGCGGGTCGACGAGAACGCGGTCGAAGGGCGTGTCGGTGCGCAGGCGCGCCGCGTCGCGGGTCTCGACCCGCACGATCGACGTGCGCATCCGCTCGCACGTGCGCGCCAGCGCCTGCGCGCGCCGGGCGTGCCGTTCGACCGCCACGATCTCGCCGCGGTCGTCCATCAGCGCTGCGAGGTGCGTCGTCTTGCCGCCCGGCGCGGCGCACAGGTCGAGCACGCGCTCGCCGGGCTGAACGTCCAGCGCGCGCGCGACGAGCATCGCCGCGCGCGACTGGGCGACGTAGGCGCCGGCGGCGTAGAGCGGGTGCGCGTGCGCGTCGAAGGCGCCGCTCACGACGAGCCCCTCGGGCAGCTCGTCGCCGGCGGGAGTCGTGGCGGCGCCGAGTTGCTCGGCGACGTCGCCGGGGCTGGCGACGAGCGTGTTGACGCGCAGCGCGAGCTCGCCCGGCTCGTTGCCCGCGCGCAGCAGCGCGCGCGTCTCGGCGGGCCCGAAGCGCTCCCACCACAGCTCGACCAGCCATGGCGGGTAGGAGTGCGCGATCGCCGCGCCCTGCGGCGTGTCGTCGTCGGGCAGCGCCGGGACGCCCTCGCGCAGCGCGCGCCGCAGGACCGCGTTGACGAGCGCGTGCCCGCCCTTGCGTCCCTTCGCCAGCTCGACGCTCTCGCCCACGATCGCGTGCGCCGCCGCGTGGTCGAGGAACGCGAGCTGGTAGAGCCCGAGCCGCAGCGCGGCGAGCGTCGGCGCGTCGAGCTCGTCGACGGGCCGTGCGAGCCGCTCGATGATGTGGTCGAGCGTGAGCCGGCGCTGGATCGTGCCGTAGGCCAGCCGCATCGCCAGCCCCCGCTCCCGCCGATCCAGCCCGCGCGCCTCACCGTGCAGCGCCCGGTCGGCGTACGCGCCCTGCTCGAAGACGCGGCGGATGACGGCGTAGGCGACCTGCCGGGCGGGCGTGACGGCCGTCATCGGTCGCGGCGTTCCTCGTACAGCGCCGGTCGGACGCCGCGCATCCGTCACAGCCTGCGCCCCCGCAGGTACGCCGCCGCGTCCATCGCCCGCCCGCCCGCAGGCTGGACCTCGAGCAGCTCGAGGCCGCCGAGCGTCAGCCGCTCGCCGTCGGCGCGCAGAGCGCCCGCCTGCTCCGGCGCGCGCAGCGCCGCGCGCAGGACGCCGAGAAACGAGCCGTCGGCGAGCTCGACGCGCGCGCCGATGTGCGGGCTCAGCGCCCGCACGACGCGGTCGTTGACCGCGGCCGGCGCGCCCGGGTCCAGCGTGCGATCGGCGGCCGTGATCTTGTCGGCGTACGTGACTCCCTCGGCGGGCTGCTCGACCGGCTCGGGGCGCTCGTCGAGCGTGCGCAGCAGCAGGTCCGCGCCGAGTTGCTGCAGGCGCGGGGCGAGGGTGCCGTACGTGTCGTCGGGCGCGATCGGCTCGGCGCCCTCGAGGAAGACAGGGCCGCTGTCGAGGCCCGCCGTCAGCCGCATGATGCAGACGCCGGTCTGCGTGTCGCCGGCCATCATCGCCCGCTCGACGGGCGCCGCGCCGCGCCACCGCGGCAGCAGCGACGGGTGCACGTTGAGGATCTCGAAGTCCGACAGCAGCGGCTCGCGGATCAGCGCGCCGAACGCGCAGACGACGATCGCGTCGGGCTGCGCCGCCGCGATCCGCCCGTACGCGTCCGCCTCGTTGACCTTCTCGGGCTGATACAGGCCCAGACCGAGCGCGCGCGCCGCATCGGCGACCGGCGGCGCCGACAGCTTGCGGCCGCGCCCGGCGGGACGGTCGGGGCGCGTGACGACGAGCTGCGGGCAGTGCGGGCTCGCGGCCAGCCGGTCCAGGACGGCGGCGGCGAAATCCGATGTGCCGAGAAAGACGGTGCGCGCCACGGGCGACCGCTACGCCGCGCTTGCGGCGGCCTGCTCGGCCTCGCGCAGCGCGCGCATCGCCGCCTTGCGCTGCTCGCGCGTGGTGCGGTCGAGGATCAGGATGCCGTCGAGGTGGTCGATCTCGTGCTGGATCACGCGCGCCTCGAGGCCCGTCGCCTCGATCACGAGCTCGTCGCCGTGCTCGTCGCGCGCGCGCACGAGCACTGCGACCGGGCGCTCGACCTCGACGTGGACGAGCGGCAGGCTGAGGCAGCCCTCCTCGGAGATCTCCTCGTCGCGGCTTGACCACTCGATCTGCGGGTTGACGAGCGCGACCGTCCGGCTGTCGGGCTCGACGCGGTAGACGAGCACGCGGTGCGAGATGCCGACCTGAGGCGCGGCGAGGCCGATGCCGAGCGCGTCGTGCATGAGCACCGCCATCCGGGCGACCTCCTCGCGCAGCTCGTCGTCGAAGCGCTCGACCGCACGCGCCTTCGTCTTGAGGATCGGATCGCCCAGCACGCGCACGTGGCGCATCGCGGCCTCGCGGCGGGCGCGCACCTCGGGATCCAGCGGCGGCGGCGCCGCGGGCTCCACCTCGGTCTGTTCGACGACGTCGGCCACGCATCCAAGTCTAGATCGCGGCTACTGGGGATCGACGTCGACGCTGAACGCGACGCCGCGCCTGCTCCGGTCGCCGGCGACCTGCGCCACCGCCGCGCCGGCGGCGCGCACTGCCGGCGCCCGCCGCGCGGCCTTGACGACGAGCTGCGCCCGCTCGCGGCCGCGCAGGCGAAAGAGCGGCGCCGGACCGAGCACCGTCGCGCTCGGTATTTCGCCCAGCGCGCCGCGGATCGCGCGCGCGGCCTCACCGACAGCCCGTCCGTCGGGCGCGGCGCAGACGATCCGGATGAGGTGCGAGAACGGCGGGTAGCGCAGCGCCTCGCGGCGCGCGAGCTCGCCGGCGAGGAACCCGTCGGCGTCGTGACGGGCGGCGGCCGCGATCGAGGCCGCCTCGGGCGCCATCGTCTGCACGAGCACGCGCCCGCCGGCGGGACCGCGCCCGGCCCGGCCGGCGAGCTGGGCGACGAGCGCGAACGTGCGCTCCTCGGCGCGGAAGTCCGGAAAGCGCAGCGTGCTGTCGGCGTCGACGACGACGCCGAGCGTGACGTCGGGAAAGTCGTGTCCCTTGGCGACCATCTGCGTGCCGAGCAGGATCCCGCGCGGCGCCTGCTCGAAGCGGCGCAGCAGCGCGCCCGCGTCGCGCACGTCGGCGTCCAGCCGGAAGACGTCGTGGCCGATCTGCGCGAGATCGTGCTCGAGGCGCTCGGTGCCGGCTCCGTGGCGCGCGACGGACATCGACCCGCAGTCCGAGCAGCGCTCGGGCGTGCGCTCGCGGTGGCCGCAGTGATGGCAGGCCAGACGGCCCTGCGCGCGGTGCAGGACGAGCGCGACGTCGCACTGCGGGCAGGTCCATGCGTGCCCGCACGAGCGGCAGTCGACGAAGTTCGACCAGCCACGGCGGTTGAGCAGCACGATCGCCTTGGTCGCGTCGACGAGCGCGTGGCTCGTCTCGCGGTGAAGCGCCGCCCGCTGCTCGCGCATGTCGACGATCTGCACGGGCGGCATGGGCCGGCCGTCGACGCGTGCCGGCAGCCGCAGGCGGCGCAGCGCGTGGACGCTCTCGGGTCGGGGCGTCGCGCTGCCGGCGACGAGCAGCGCGCCCGCCTGCTGCGCGCGGCGCAGCGCGACGTGGCGCGCGTCATAGCGCGGGTCGCCCTCGTGCTTGTAGGAGGAGTCGTGCTCCTCGTCGAGCACGATCAGGCCGAGCCGCTCGATCGGCGCGAAGACGGCCGAGCGCGGACCGACGCAGACGCGCGCCGCGCGGCTGCGCAGGCGCGTCCATTCGTCGTGGCGCTCGCCGGCGGAGAGCTTGGAGTGCAGGACCGCGACGGTGTCGCCGAAGCGGTCGACGAAGCGGCTGACGATCTGCGGCGTGAGCGCGATCTCCGGCACGAGGATGATCACGCCTCGCCCCTGCGCGAGCGCGGTCGCGGCGGCGCGCAGGTAGATCTCGGTCTTGCCCGAGCCGGTCACGCCGTGCAGCAGCAGCGGCTGCGGCTCGGGATCGTCCAGCGCGCGCTCGACCTCGGCGAGCACGCGCGCCTGGTCGGTCGTGAGCGCCGGCTGGGCGCGGCGCGCGCCGACCGACTCGTGCCGAACGTGGCGCCGTGTCGCGCGCCGCTCGAGCGTGACGAGCCCGCGCGCCTCGAGCCGGCGCAGGGCGGGCAGGTCGGACCCCGCCGCGCGCGGGAGCTCGGCGATCAGGGCGCGCTGGCGCGCCGTCGGCGGACGGCCGGCGGGCGGCGCCGCCTGCGACGGGCTCGCCCACCATGTCTGCTTCGCGCGGCCGGCCGGCGGCGGCGAGACGAGCGCGAGCGCGCGCGCCGGGGTGGAGCAGTACTCGTCGGCGATCCAGGCGGCGAGCTCGACGAGCTCGGGCGGCAGGTCGTGGTCGACCGCCCGCACCACGTCAATCGTGACACCATTGCCATGTAGGACCGCGGTCGACCGCTCAAGCAGGCCCTGCGTGTGAGACAGTGCGGGCGACGGCTTGAGGGTGCAGTTGATGACCATGGCCCGCAGGTCAGTGAAGTCCCACTGGCTCTGCTCACACAGCCGTTGCTGGTGTTCGTCCTTCACTCGCTCCTCCTCGGTACGACGAACCAGTGGTCCCG
>JAHWJE010000050.1 GCA_019348575.1 Actinomycetota bacterium
CAGGAACGCCTCACGCAACGCCGTCATCGCCTGCTCGCGGTCGATGACCCGCCCAAGCACGGCGGGGGTCGTCTTGACCTCGCCGCGCGAGAACCGTACGGCGCCGTCTGCCGGTTTGATCTCGGCACGCTCGGCAAGCGCGTCTACCGCACGAGCCAGTGCCCGGTCGTCGATGGTGACGACGGGCTCGATCTCGCCGCCTCCGGACAGCGCCTTCACCATCACGACGCGCTCCAGCTCCGAGCATGCTCATGAATTCACGCGCGCCGCCGTCGTCGACGGCGTCGCCGGTCGCCTCCGGGACAGGAACGCCCAAGCGTGAGGCCAGCTGGCGGGTCGCCGTCTTGTCGCCGAACAGCTCGAGGACGGCGCGCACCTCCCTGCCGACGAGCACCGGCACGCCGGCGGCGGCGCGCAGCCACGTCGCGACGAGCACGAGCAGGCCGGCACGGACCGTGCGCTGGAGCATCAGGTCGAGATCCGTGCCGCCGATCAGGTTGAAGACGAGGGCGCCGCCGGCGAGCAGCGCGGCGAGCGCCAGGCCGGCACGCACGGGCGCTCGCTCGGCGCGCGCCGTCGCCCACGCGATCGCCAGCCACGCCGCGACGGCCCCGAGCACGATCCAGGCGGTCGTCGCGATCAGCACGCAGAACGCGACGACCGCCGCGAGCACGACGGCGCGCGGGTCATAGCGCGGGCGTTGTGCGGCCTGTCCTCGCGCCGTCGGGCGCGCGCCGCGCTCCTCGCCGTCGACTGCCGCTGTGCGCCGCCGGGGCGGGTCGGCAAGCTCGGCCGGCCAGGCGCGCAGCGCCGCGCGATAGACGAGCACCTGCACGACGCTCGCGAACGCGGTCCACACGACGAGCGCGAGCCCGGTCGCGGCGAGCGCTGCGACGATGCCGTCGGGCACGCCCGGGACGCGGCCGGCGACGGCGTCGTAGGCCGCGGCGTAGGCGCCGACGCCGCCGACGATCCAGATGTAGAAGAGCGTGAAGACGAGCTGGTCGGTGGCGCGGATCGCCGCGCACGCGCCGATCTGCGCCGCGACGTGACGCCCGCGCGCGTGCAGCCGCCCGATCAGCGGCGCCGACAGCGCCTGGGTCAGCGGCACGCTGATGCGCGACGGGCCGAGGACGGCGATCGTCTGCAGCATCGCGGCGATGCTCGCGCCGTAGGCGATCCGCGCGCCCGCCACCTGCCCCGCCCGCGCGAGCGCGACGCCGCCGGCGAGCGCGACGGCGTAGCCGCCCGTCGGGACGACCCGCGACGCGAGAAACGACGCGCTTGCGACGTGGGCGAGCCCCGCCTGCCCGGCGGCCTGCGAGGCGGGAGGATCGTCGCGCATGCGCAGAGAGTGTCGCTCAGCGCTGGCGGTACCACCCCCGCTCGTGCTCGACGAGGTCGCGGAAGACGACGAGGTTGCGCCCGCAGGCCGTGACGACCTCCCAGTAGCGCCGCCGCAGCGGGTGCTCGGTCCACCAGCGGTCCTCGACCAGCCAGGTCTCTCGGACGGCGTCGACGGTCCGCCCGTCGACCTGCAGCGGCACGCCTGTGGCGTCGGCGGTCACGACCGCCGGCAGCGGCTCGGCGACCCTGCGCGCGCCGGGGCTCACGGGGATCCGCCCGCCCGCCCGCCGTTGCCGGGCGGGCGGGCGGGTCCTGGTTCGAACGGGGTCAGCACGACGCGCCGCTCGGGCACGCGCGAGTCGGGATCGATCTCCAGGACGCGCAGGGCCGCGTCAGGTCCGGCGACGGCGCGCGCCTGGCGGACGGCCTCGCGCAGGCGCTCGTCGCGGCGTGCGACGCCGTCGTCGAACAGCGCGCGCGCCTCCGGGTTGGGCGCGCCGAAGCGCTCGACCGTGAGCTCGAGCTCCTCGGCGGGCGCGGGCAGCAGCGCCAGGCGGCCACCGAGCGCAAGCCGCATCCGCTGCGGGTCGGCGAGCGCCTCGCGAAAGACGACGCGCTCGCGCCACGTGCCGCCTTCGACGAGCCGCGCCGAGAGCACGACGCAGCGCAGCGTGCGCCCGCGCCGCTCGCGGCGTGCGAGCAGGCGGTCGATCAGCAGCCCGAGCGCGCGGCCGAGCTGCTCGCCCGAGCCCGACTCCGGCAGCTCGAGCGCCTCGCGCAGCAGCTCCCCCGGCTCGCGCGGGCGCAGCGGCGTGTCCTGCCCGCGCGCGAGGTCGTGAGCGAGCAGCCCCGGGCGCCCGAAGCGATCGGCGACCGCGTTGCGCGGCAGCGCTGCGAGGTCGCCGAGGGTCGCGATCCCGAGCCGCTGCAACGGCTCGACGAGCGCCGCCGCCTCCGCGCGGCGGCGCAGCAACTCGACCGGATGCGGCGCGAGCTCGGCCGCTCCCGTGATCCGCCCCGGCCGCCGCACGCGAGCGCCCGACGCGGCCACCAATGCGCAGAAGCGCGTCGGCCCCTGGCCGATCCGCGGCCCGGCCAGCGCCCGCCGCAGCCGCTCGGAGCCGTGCTGGGCGAGGTGGCCCTCCGCGAGCATCTTCACGACGCGGCCGGCGTGCAGGCGCTCCAGGCCGCGCGCGTCGAAGCACGCCTCGCCCGGCCGCAGCGACTCGACTGCGGCGCCGAGGCTCTCCAGCCGCGCGAGCGCGTGCTCCCACGCCTCGGCGACACCCATCGGATCAGGCGCCACGAGCGTCAGCCGCGGGCAGCGCGACAGCGCCTCCCCCATCCGCATCCCCGCGTGGATCCCGAACGCCTCGGCGGCCTGCGAGACTGCGCCGACGAAGAGCTCCCGGCCGGGCTCGGGGGCGAGCGCCGCCGGCTCGCCGAGCCGGGCGGGACGCGTTCCCGCGGCGACGGTGAGCTCGAATCGCTCGAGCAGGACGCAGACGATCGTCATGCGAACGCATGTTCGCAGCGATCGAGGCGACGCGCAAGCGCCCTTGGCGCGACTGCGGCGCGCTCGTAAGCTGAGGCCGGATGCGGGCGCACGCGATGTTCGACACCCGTACGAAGGCGCGCTCGCTGGCGTTCCTGTACGGCGCCGCGGCGCTCATCTGCGTCCTGTCGGTCCTGCTGCCGCACGTCGAGTCGGTCGAGGAACGCCCCGTGCTCGTGCTGGCCGGGCTGTCGCTCGCGATGGCGCTCCTCGTCCTGCGGGTCGCCGGCAGCGTCTCCGACGTGCTCGTGCATCTCGCGCTCGCGGCGGTGACGGCGCTGCTCAGCCTGCTCATCCATTTCACGCACAACGCGACGCTCTACGCGCTGGTCTACATGTGGCCGGCGCTGTACGCGTTCTACTTCTTCTCGACCCCCGCCGCGCTCGGCCACCTCGCGTTCATCGGCGCCGCCTACGCGACCGTGCTGCGCATCGACGACACGATGGATGCGACAATCCGCCTCGTGCTCGTCCTCGGCACGCCGCTCGTCGTCGGCCTGCTGATCGCGCGGCTGCTCGGCGTCATGCGCGCGGCGCTTGACCGCAGCGCGCGCCAGGAGCGGGCGCTGCGCTCCAGCGAGCGGCGCACGCGGCTGATCGTCGACAGCGCCCGCGACGGCTTCATCTCGACCGACGCGCAGGGGCGAGTGCTGGACATCAACGCCGCCGCCGAGCGGCTGCTCGGCCGTCCGCGCCACGACGTCCTGGGACGCCCGTTCCAAGAGCTCGGGGTCCCCGCCGAGGCGCAGGCGAGGTTCGCCGAGCGCCGGCGCGACCTGCTCAGGGCCGCGCGCGAGGGCGGCAGCCGGCACCTCGAACAGCGCGTCACGATCAACCGCCCCGACGGCACGCAGCTGCACGGCGAGACGATGATCTGGGTCGTCGAGCGCGACGGCGAGCTGATGTTCAACGCGCGCCTGACGGACATCGGAGACCGCCTGCAAGAGGAGCGCAAGCGCGAGCGGCTCGTGCGCTCGGAGGCGGCGCGCGCCGAGGCGGAGCGGGCGGCGCTGACGATCGGGCGCCTGCAGGCCGTCGCCGACGCGGCGCTGACGCAGCGCGATCTCGACCAGCTCGCACCGGAGATCCTCGCCCGCACGCGCGAGGTGCTCGATGCCGAGGCGGCGGCACTGCTGCTCCTGCAGGACGACGGCAGCCTGTCGATCACGAGCTCCGATCCCGTCGTCGCCGCGAGCCGCGCCGATCGCGTGCCCGCCGACGCGGGGATCGCCGGCCGGGTTCTGACGACGAAGCGACCCGTGCTGCTGCAGGACCCGCCCGCGGCCGAGCTCGCCGACGCGTTGATCCTCGACGCGGGCATCTCGTCGATCCTCGGTGTGCCGCTGATCGCCCACGACGAGGTCATCGGCGTCATCGAGGTCGGCGTGCGCGCGCCGCGACGGTTGGGCGCCGAGGACGTCGACCTGCTGCGGCTCACCGCCGACCGCGTGGCGCTCGCGATCGAGCACGTGCGCGCCTACGGCCGGGAGCACCGAATCGCCGAGACGCTGCAGCGCAGCCTGCAGCCGCGAACGCTGCCCTCGCTGCCGGGAGTGGCGCTCGCCGGGCGCTACCTGCCGGCGGCATCCGAGGCCGAGGTCGGCGGCGACTGGTACGACGCGATCGGCTTGACGGGCGGGCGCGTGCTGCTCGTGATGGGCGACGTGTCGGGCAAGGGGCTGGCCGCGGCGTCGACGCTCGGCGCCCTGCGCAGCGCGATCCGCGCCTACGCGCTCGAAGGTCACGCCCCGGCGCAGATCGCCGAACGCCTCAACACGTTCGTGCGCGCAGAGCCGTCGCGCGAGCACATGGCGACGCTCGTGCTCGCCGTGTTCGACCCGGTCGACGCCGAGCTGACGTTCGTCAACGCGGGGCACCCGCCGCCGCTGACGCTGCACGCGGACGGCACGCCGCAGTTCCTCGACGGCGCGCGGTCGGTGCCGCTCGGCGTGCTGCCGTTTCCGAACTACGCGGAGGAGACGGTGGCGCTCGAGCCCGGCGGCGCGGTCGTGCTCTACACCGACGGGCTGGTCGAGCGCCGTGCGGAGAACATCGACCTCGGGCTCGACCGCCTGGCCGCCGCGGCGGCCGACGGACCGCTCGAGGCCGAGCCGTTGTGCGACCGGCTGCTGCGCGCGGCGCTGCCGAGCGGCGCGACGAGCGACGACGTCGCGCTGCTGGCGCTCTGCCACGTGCCGCTCGGCTCGCGCCTGGCGCTGGATCTGCCGAGCGAGCCGAGCGCGCTGCGCTCGCTGCGCGCGCTGCTGCGGCGCTGGCTCGCGCAGGCCGATGCCGCCCCCGGCGACGTGCACGCGATCGTGATGGCCTGCAGCGAGGCGTGCACGAACGCGATCGAGCATGCGGGCGCGGCAGCCGACGAGACGATCGCGTTCGAGGCGGTCCTGCACGAGGGCGAGGTCGACGTCGTGGTGCGCGATCGCGGCAGCTGGCGCGAGGGGCGCCCGCCGGGCGACCAGGGTCGCGGGCTGGAGCTGATCGACGCGCTGATGGACGGCGTCCAGCTCGAGACGACGCCCGAGGGAACGACGCTGCGCCTGCGCCGCCGCCTGACGGAGCGTGTCAGCGCATGAACGTCGACGGCGCGACCCTGGCGAGCAGCCGTCACGGACAGCACGTGATCGTCAGCGTCACCGGCGAGCTCGACGTCTTCAACGCGGCGCAGATCGTGGATCTCGTCGAGGCCGCGGTGCCGACCGAGGCGCATGGCGCAGTGCTCGATCTCAGCGGCGTCGGCTTCCTGGATTCGACCGCGATCCGCAAGCTGTTCGCGCTCACGAGCCGCCTCGGCGAACGCCGTCAGCGCGTCCGGATCGTGACGCCCGGCGGCAGCGCCGTGCTGCGCACGCTGCAGCTCGTGGAGTTCGGCCGCGCGGCCCCGATGCACGGCTCGCTCGAGGAGGCGCTGGCGGCGCTGAGCTGACGGCGGCGCTGCGCTGGCATGCGGGGCGGGCTGGCGGATCGTGCTCGGTATGCGAGCAGGATGCGCCACACGAAGCGCCGAACGCGAGCGCCAAGACGACGGCCAAGACGACGGCCACCACGACCCGGCACATGGAAAAGCCCCGCCGGAGCGGGGCTTTTCGTTAGCGGACCGGTAAGCCGGATTCTGTCGTTGAGCAGCCATCCATCTGACGCGGCCGACCTGGACCTTGGCGGGCAGCCTGCAAGCGGTCCTGCTTGGCCTTGCATCGGGTGGGGTTTGCCTGGCCGCCGTGTCGCCACGACGCCGGTGCGCTCTTACCGCACCTTTTCACCCTTGCCTGTGCGCGTCGCACGTGCTGACGCGCCATCGGCGGTGTGTTTCTGTGGCACTTTCCCGCGGGTTTCCCCGGGTCGGGTTCCCGACCACCCTGCCCTGTGATGTCCGGACTTTCCTCGAAGGGCGAGCCTCCGCGGCTGCTTGGTCTGCCCTTCCAGGGTAGCTGCGCCTCGTCTGAACGCAAGCGTGGATAGGGTCCCGGGGATGGGAGACGTCCTCGGTCGGAGGGTCGTGGCGGCGGTCATCGACGTCGCGATCATCGGCATCCTGCTCGTCGTCATCGCGAAGGGCCTCGGCAACGAGGAGGCGCGCGAGTACTCGCTGTGGGCCGAGACGCAGGGTGCCCCCCGCGCGCTGTTCTTCCTGCTGACCTTCGCCTACTTCTTCGGGACCGAGCTCGCCTGGGCGCAGACGCTCGGCAAGCGCGTCATGAAGCTGCGCGTCGTGTCCGAAGACGGCACGAGGGCCGGCGCGGGACCGGTCGCCATCCGCAACCTCGTGCGGGCCGTCGACTGGCTGCCGACCCTCTACATCGTCGGCGCCATCGCGCTGTTCGCGACCGGCGAGCGGCGCATGCGCCTCGGAGACCTCGCGGGCAGGACGAAGGTCGTCGCCGACGACGCAACGCCGCCGCAGCCGCCGCAGCCGTCCGAGCGCCCAGGCGACGACGACGCCCTCGCGCAGATCATGCGCTGAGGCTGAGGCCGGGCGTCAGGTCAGCTCGCTCCTGCAGTCGCCGCAGCGCCCGCCGACCGGCGACGACCCCGATCCGTAGCGCGGCTGCATCGCCCCGTCGCAGATCGGGCACGTCGCGGTGCGGTGCGCGACGAGGTCCTCCCAGGCGCCGGAGAGCACGTCCTCCAGCGTCGGCCCCTCGCGCGGGGTGAGCTTCGCCAGCACGGCGGATGGCCGCTCGAGATGAACGGTCGCCATCAGGGCACGCTCCTGAACAGGCCGACGACGCGCCCGAGCACGCGTACGTCGCGCGAGCGGATCGCCTCCATCGTCGCGTTCTCGGGCTGCAGGCGAATGTGGTCGGCCTCGCGGAAGTAGCGCTTGACAGTCGCCTCCTCGCCCAGCAGCGCAACGACGATCTCGCCGTCCTCGGCGGTGTCCTGCGGCCGGACGACGACGTAGTCGTCGGGCAGGATGCCGGCCTCGATCATCGAATCGCCGCGCACGCGCAGCACGTACTCGCCCTCCTCGCCGCCGGCGAGCGCCGGGACGTCGACGTACTCCTCGATGTTCTCCTCGGCGAGCACCGGCGAGCCGGCGGCGACGTGGCCGACGAGCGGCAGCCCGTCCGGTCGCACGATCGACTTGACCTGCTCGACGGCGCGGTCGAGCAGCTCGATCGCGCGCGGCTTGGACGGATCGCGGCGCAGCAGTCCGAGCTTTTCGAGGTTCGCGAGGTGCGCGTGCACCGTCGAGGACGACGCGAGGCCGACGGCCTTGCCGATGTCGCGCACGGTGGGGGGATAGCCGTGCTTCGCCGAGTGGCGCTTGATGAAGTCGAAGATCTCCTGCTGGCGCTTCGTCAGATCGAGATCCATGGCGCAGGCTCCTTGATGCGAGAGGTGTGGCGGCTGTCGGCTCGGGCGAACGTCTGTTCGTAAAAGCTAGACAGGTCGTCGGACGGAAGTCAAATCGCGCCTATACTGAGCGAGCCCTGCGCCGGTGGCGGAATTGGTAGACGCGCAAGGTTGAGGGCCTTGTGGGGGGATTCCCCCGTGGAGGTTCGAGTCCTCTTCGGCGCATGCGCGGCCCGATCGGAGCTCCGTCTCGCCCGCGGCGGGACGAGGCTCCGGCGGCCTGCTTCAACGCGCGATGCGCGACCGCCCGGAGGGGAGGGGCGGCCGCGCCGGCTCGCGTGTCTCGGAGCGCCCAGGGAGGGGGACGACGCGTCCGATGCAGACTGATTCGCCGCGCCCGCGAGATC
>JAHWJE010000051.1 GCA_019348575.1 Actinomycetota bacterium
AGGTGCAAGGCGACGTGGTGCAGCAGGCCGAGGTCCGGGTCGGCCCCGTAGCACCCACGGTCGAGGAGGACGTCTTCCGCCGAGCGTTGATCGCGGACGTGGAGATCGGCGCGCTCGAGATGGCGCGGGCCCGCCATCACCTCTGCTGGGGATCCGACGTCCTCCGGCTCCTGGGGCTGGCATCCGAAGCCGATCGCGTGCTCGCGGTCGCGGCGCGCGCCGTGCGCGGACGGGCGTAGCCGAAGAACCGCCAGGCCCGTCCGGCGTAGCATGAATCCCCGCGATGAGCGTGCTGCGCAACCTGGAGGCCAAGCTCACCGACCTCGTCGAGGGCACCTTCGGGCGCGTCTTCAAATCCGAGGTGCGGCCGGTCGAGCTGGCCCGCAAGCTCGCGCGCGAGATGGACGAGCACAAGACGGTGTCGGTGTCGCGCACGTATGTGCCCAACGAGTACGTCGTCTACCTGTCGCCCGAGGACCGCGCGCGGCTGGAGGGTCTCGAGGGATCGCTGATCGAGGAGCTGGGCGCGTACCTGCTCGAGCATGCGCGCAGCGAGCGGCTGGCGCTGCCGTCGCGCCCGCAGATCGAGTTTCGCACCGACGAGCGCCTGACGCTCGGCGAGTTCGGCATCCAGGCGCGGCTCGTGCGGCCGTCCGAGGACCCGAACGTCGCCGAGCCCGACCCGGCCGGCCACGGCAACACGATGATCTACTCGACGGCCGGGCGGCTGCGCGAGCCGGTCGAAGCGCTGCAGGGCGTGCGCCCGACGCGCGCGCTGCTGCTGGCCGAGGGGCGCCGCCACGTCATCCCGCCCGGCGGGGCGCTGGTCGGGCGCAGCCGCGACTGCGACGTCGTGCTGACCGACGCCAACGTCTCGCGCCGGCACGCCGAGGTGCGCCCGGCGGCCGCGGGCACGTGGACGGTCGCCGACCTCGGCTCGACGAACGGGGTGCACGTCAACGGGCGCCGGATCCAGGGCGCGGCGCAGCTGCAGCCCGGCGACAGGATCGCGCTCGGCACGGCGGAGATGCGGTTCGAGCTCGACTGACGCCGGATGCGGCGACGCTCGCTGCGCGACCGTGCATCCAGTGTTGGTCGCCCCGCAAGAACGCGCCCTGCCAGACAGCACGTACTCGCGAGGACAACCACTAGGCTCAAGCCCGAATGCTCGAACCGGTTTCCGTCGGCCTGAAGTTCGCCTTCCTCGCCGTCCTCTACCTCTTCTTGCTGTGGGTGTCGCGCAGCGCGCTGAAGGACCTGCGACAGGGTGCGTTCGGGGGCCCGCGGGCGCCGGTCGCGCCCGACGCGACCGGCATGCATCCCGCGTCGAGCCTCAACGTGCTCGACGGCGACGGCAGCGTCGCGCCGCGGCTCGTCGTCGAGTCCGTGCCGGGGCTGTCGCGCGGCATGGCCTACGACGTCGCGGAGGGTGCGACGCTGGGCCGCGGCGACGTCGAGATCCAGCTCGAGGACCCGTTCGCCTCCTCGCGCCACGCGCGGCTCACGCGGCAGGGCGCGATCCTCGTCATCGAGGACCTCGGCTCGACGAACGGCACCTACCTCAACGACGAGCTGCTGCGCGGCCCGCGCCCGCTGCACGCCGGCGACCGCGTCCGGATCGGCGACTCGACGTTCACCTACGACGAGTGATGGCGAGCTTGAGCTGATGCTGCGCGTCGCCACCGATCACTTCTCGCACTCCGACACCGGCCGCGCGCGGCGCGCCAACGAGGACTCCTACTACGCCCGCTCGCCGGTCTTCGTCGTCGCCGACGGGATGGGCGGCGCGCAGGCCGGCGAGGTCGCCTCGCGGATCGCCGTGGAGGCATTCGAGCACGGGCTGGGCGACGACGACGGCGTCGGCAGCGGCGAGAAGCTGCTCGAGGCGCGCGTGCACGAGGCCAACGCGCGCATCCACGAGATGTCGCAGGCCGCGCAGGAGCGCGCGGGGATGGGCACGACGATCACGGCGGTGCACGTCGGCGAGTACGACGTGGCGATCGCGCACGTCGGCGACTCGCGGGCCTATCGGCTGCGCGGCGGCGAGTTCGTGCGCCTGACGGAGGACCACTCGCTCGTCGAGGAGATGCGCCGCCGCGGGCAGCTCACCGCGCAGGAGGCCGACGAGCACCCGCAGCGGTCGATCATCACCCGCGCGCTGGGACCGGAGCCCGACGTGGTCGTCGACACGTCGTCGTGGCGCGGTGCGGCGGGCGATGTCTACCTGCTCTGCAGCGACGGCCTGACCTCGATGGTGCCCGAGGCGCGCGTCGGCGAGATCCTGCGCGACGCCGGCTCGCTGCGCGACGCCGGCCGTGCGCTGATCGACGCCGCCAACGAGGCCGGCGGGCGCGACAACATCACGGTGATCCTGTTTCGCCTCGAGGAGATCGCCGCCGCGTCGGACGCGGCGCTCGAGCAGCCGACGATCGCCGGCGCGGCCGGCGAGCCCAGGACGGCGGACGTGCGGGCGGCGGTCGCCGAGGCGCCGCCGGCGCCCGCGCGGACCCGCAGCGACACGAGCTCGCACAGCGCGCCGGCGCGGCGACTGCGACCGACCGCGCCCGCCGCGGCGCCGGCGCCGCCCTCGCGCGGCCGCCGCCTGGCGAAGGTCTTCGCGATCCTCGCGCTGATCGCGGTGCCGCTCGGCTTCGGCGCCTACAGCGCCAACCAGGCCGTCTTCTTCATCGGGACCAACGACGAGGGCTTCGTCACGCTGTACCGCGGCCTGCCCTACTCGCTGCCCGCCGGAATCGACCTCTACGAGGTCAACTACGTCTCCGGCGTCCCGCTCGAGACCCTGCCCAGGGGCCGGCGCGAGCAGCTCGTCGACCACACCCTGCGCTCGCACGACGACGCGTCCGATCTCGTCCGCGAGCTCGAGCGCGGCCGCATAGCCTCGTGATGAGCGCGCGCAACCGTGAGCTCTTCGCGCTGATCCCGGCGACGCTGCTGCTGACCGCCGGCTTCGCCGCGGTCTTCATCCAGCGCGACAACCTCCTGTCCGACGTCTCGCTGACGTACGGCGCGGTCTTCCTGGCGCTGACCCTGGCCGCGCACCTCGTGCTGCGCATGACGCTGCCCGACGCCGATCCGTACCTCTTCCCGCTCGTGGCCGTGCTGGCGTGCTTCGGCCTCGTGATGCTCTACCGGCTCGACGAGGAGCTCGCGCGCGAGCAGGCGCAGTGGTTCGTCGTCGGGCTGGTCTTCTTCACCGCGACGATCGTCGCGCTGCGCCGGGACCACCGCGTGCTCGAGCGCTACCGCTACGTGATCGCGCTCGGCGGGATCCTGCTGCTGCTGCTGCCGCGGCTGGGCAGCCCGGTCAACGGCGCCTACCTGTCGTTCGACCTCGGCCCGATCTCGTTTCAGCCGGCCGAGCTTGCGAAGATCGCGATCGTCATCTTCCTGGCGTCGTACCTGCGCGACACGCGCCAGGTGCTCGTGATCGGCGCGCGCCGCTTCGCGGGGATCACGTTTCCGCCGCTCAAGCACCTCGGGCCGCTGCTCGCGATCTGGGGCACCGCGATGGCGCTGCTGTTCGTCATCCAGGACCTCGGATCGTCGCTGATGTTCTTCGGCGGGTTCCTCGCGCTGATCTACGTGGCGACGAACCGGATCTCGTTCGTGCTCATCGGCCTGGCCCTGTTCGCGCTCGGCGCGCGCGTGCTCTACGCGATCCGCCCGACGATCGAGAACCGCGTCGAGGCATGGCTTCACCCCTTCGACCGCGAGCTCTACGAACGCGAGATCGGGGGCAGCTACCAGGTCGCGCAGTCGATCTTCTCGCAGGCCGAGGGCGGCTTCTTCGGCCAGGGCTTCGGCCAGGCGATCATCCAGCTCGGCGACAACCCGCCGATCCTGCCCGCCGCGCACACGGACTTCATCTACGCGGTCATCACCGTCGAGCTCGGGCTGATGGGCGCCGTCGCGGTGCTGCTCGTCTACCTGCTGATCGTGGAGCGCGGACTCAAGACCGCGATGCTCGCGACCGATTCATTCTCGAAGCTGCTGGCGACGGGGCTGACCGCGGTGCTCGCACTGCAGGTCTTCGTGATCGTCGGCGGCGTGACGAAGCTCATCCCGCTGACCGGCGTGACACTCCCCTTCATCTCCTACGGCGGCTCGTCGATCGTCGCGAACTTCATCCTGCTGGCGTTGCTGCTGCTCGTATCCGACCGCGCGCGACGGGAGATCGCGAGATGAACGCGCCGATCCTCAAGCTCTTCGGCCTGGTCCTCGTGCTGTTCGCGGCGCTGGCCGTCATGACGAGCTACAACAGCGTCATCAAGGCCGAGGAGTACCGCGACAACGCGCTCAACAAGCGACCGCTGATCGAGCAGGCGCAGGTCAAGCGCGGCGTGATCCGCGCGCGGGACGGATCGCTGCTGGCGCGTTCGGTCAAGCGCGAGGACGGCCTCTACGCGCGCCGCTACCCCGAGGCCGCGGAGCGCTTCTCACACGCGATCGGCTACGACTTCGCGCTGACGATCGGCCGCGCCGGCCTCGAGCGCTCGCGCAACGACGCGCTGGCGGGCGAGAAGGACGAGATCTCCTCGCTCGTGTCGGACCTCAGCGGCGAGCGCAGGGTCGGCGACAACGTCGTCACGAACCTCGACCCGCGCGCGCAGCAGATCGCGCTGGACGCCCTGGCGGGCCGGCGCGGCGCGATCGTCGCGATCGAGCCCGCGACGGGCAAGGTCCGCGTCATGGCCAGCACGCCCGGCTACGACCCCAACGCGCTGCGCGACCCGCAGGTCTTCAAGCTCCTCAACCGCGCGCCGAACTCGCCGCTCTTCAACCGCGCGACGCAGGCGGGCTACGCGCCGGGCTCGACGATGAAGGTCGTCACCGCCGCCGCCGCGCTCGACAGCGGCCAGTTCACGCCGCAGTCGACGGTGCTCGGCACGTCACCGATCGTCGTCTCCGGGGTACCGCTGAAGAACTTCTCCAACAAGCAGTTCGGCGCGATCCCGTTGACGACAGCCCTCACGAACTCGGTCAACACGGTCTGGGCGCAGGTCGCCGAGCGGCTCGGCGCCGAGCGGATGCAGGAGTACATGCAGCGCTTCGGGTTCGGCTCGGACCCGCCGCTGGACTATCCGGATGGGCAGATGCTGCCAAGCGGCGTGTACGACCTGAAGCGCGAGCAGCCGATCCCCGTCGACTCCAGGCGGGTCGACATCGGCCGCGTCGGGATCGGCCAGGAGCGCCTGCGCGTGACCCCGCTGCAGATGGCGACGGTCGCCGCGACGGTCGCCAACGGCGGCGTGCGGATGAAGCCGCGGCTCACCAGCCGCATCGTCGACCAGGACGGCCGCACAGTCAGGCGGATCCCGCCCCAGCGCGCCGAGCGCGTGATGTCGGCGAAGTCGGCCGCGCAGCTCACGCAGATGATGAGCGACGTCGTGCGCGAGGGAACCGGCACGGCGGCGGCGCTCGACGGGATCGAGGTCGCCGGCAAGACCGGCACGGCCGAGCTGAACATCGACCGGCGCATCAACCAGCCGTGGTTCATCGGCTTCGCGCCGCGCTCGAAGCCGAAGGTCGCGATCGCCGTGACGCTCGAGAACGTGATCGGCGGCCAGGGCGGCGTCGTGGCGGCGCCGATCGCCAAGCAGGTCATGCAGGAGCTGCTGCGATGAGAGGCGGCATCGAGGCAGACGCCGTCGTCGACGAGCGCTACCAGGTCGTCGCCCACCTCGGGTCCGGCGGCATGGCCGAGGTCTACTGCGCGACCGACCTGCAGCTCGGGCGCAAGGTCGCGCTGAAGGTCCTGCACGAGCGCTTCGCCGAGGACGAGGAGTTCGTCGAGCGCTTCAAGCGCGAGGCATCGTCGGCGGCAGGCCTGCAGCACCAGCACCTCGTCGCCGTCTACGACCGCGGCGAATGGGACGGCACGTCGTACATCGCGATGGAGTACGTCGACGGCCGGACGCTCAAGCAGATCGTCGCCGAGGAAGGCCCGCTGGAGCCGGCGCGAGCGGTCGACCTGACCGTGCAGATCCTGCGCGCCGCGCGCTTTGCGCACCGCCGCGGCGTCATCCACCGCGACTTCAAGCCCCAGAACGTCATCGTCGACGACGAGGGCCGCGCGAAGGTCACCGACTTCGGGATCGCGCGCGCCGGCGCCTCGGACATGACGCAGACCGGCTCGATCATGGGAACCGCGCAGTACCTCTCGCCCGAGCAGGCGCAGGGCCATGCGGTCAACGCGCGCTCGGACCTCTACTCGATCGGGATCATCCTCTACGAGCTGCTGACCGGGAAGGTGCCCTTCGAGGCCGACTCGGCGGTGACGATCGCCCTCAAGCAGGTCAGCGAGGCACCGGTCCCGCCGAGCCAGATCAACCGCAACGTGACGCCCGAGCTCGAGTCCGTCGTGTTGCGCGCGCTGATGAAGGACCCGCAGGAGCGCTTCGCCGACGCCGACGAGTTCATCGCGGCGCTCGAGGCCGCCGCCTCGCGGATCCCGTCGGCCGCCGCGATCGCCGCCGCCGAGGCCGCCGCCGCCGCGCTGCCGGGGGCAGCCGTCCTCGGCGCGGGCGTGACGGCGCCGGCCGCCTCCTCGCAGCCGGTGACGGGCGTGTACCCGGCCTCGCCGCCGCCCGTCTACGAGCGCGAGCGCGACGTCGTCGTCGACGCGCCGCCGCCGCGCCCGTCGCGGCGCAAGCGCTGGCCGTGGCTGCTGCTCGGCGCGCTCGGCCTGATCGGCCTGATCGCGCTGCTCGCGTCGGCCCTGGCGCCGGAGCGCGTACAGGTGCCCAACGTCGTCGGCAGCTCGATCTCGGTTGCCACGCAGCGGCTGCAGAGCGAGGGCTTCGAGGTCGTCCCGGTGCGCGACAACTCCGACAAGCCCCGCAACAGCGTCATCGGCCAGGATCCCGGCGCCGGAACGACCGCCGACGAGGGATCGCGCGTGACGATCACGGTCTCCGACGGGCCGTCGATCGTCAGCGTGCCCGCCGTCGTCGGCGACACGCGCAACGCGGCGCGCCGCAAGCTGACCGCGGCGGGCTTCGAGGTCGAGGAGGAGAGGGTCGCCTCGGACTCGGTGCCGATCGACCGCGTCGTGTCCCAGTCGCCCGATCGCGGCCTGGCCGAGCGCGGCAGCGTCGTCACGCTCGGGATCTCGTCCGGACCCGAGCGCCTGCCCGTACCCGACGTCACCGGCCGCAGCGAGGACGCGGCGCGCGCCGCGCTGCAGGCCTTCCGCGTCGTCGTGCAGGAGAAGGAGGACGACGACGCCGACCCGGGGACCGTCCTCGCGCAGAAGCCCGCGCGGGGCCGGCTCCCGCGCGGCGCCACCGTCACGCTGACCGTCGCGGTCGAGCCCAGCCAGGTCTCCGTGCCCAAGGTCGTGGGACGCTCGCAGAACTTCGCCACGAAGAGGCTGTCGGGCGCGGGCTTCGAGGTCGCGGTCGAGGAGGTCGAGGTCGACGATCCCGACGAGGACGGGATCGTGCAGGAGCAGTCGCCAGCGGGCGGCGACAAGGTCGAACGCGGCTCGACGGTGACGATCACGGTCGGTCGCTTCGACGCGCCGCAGAGCCCCGCGCCCGGCACCGGCACGACCACCACCCCCGCCACGCCGCCGCCCGCGCCGGCGCAGTAGTGCGAAGCGACGACGACTGATGCGGGTCGCGGTGCTCTGCGGCGGGCGCTCGTCGGAGCACGACGTCTCGCTCGCGAGCGGCGCGGGCGTCGCCGAGGGCCTGCGCGCCGGCGGCCACGAGGTGATACGGGTGACGCTCGAGCGCGACGGCACGTGGCGGCGCGACGGCGAGGAGCTCGCGCTGGCGCCGGGCCGCGGCCTGCTGGGGGCCGACGTCGCGTTTCCGGTCCTGCACGGCCCCTTCGGCGAGGACGGCACGGTGCAGGGGCTGCTCGAGCTGCTCGACGTGCCGTACGTCGGGTCGGGCGTGCTGGCGTCGGCGGTCTGCCTGGACAAGGTCGTCGCCAAGGACCTCATGGCGCAGGCCGGCATCGCACAGGTCGACTACGCGGGGGTCCGCGCCGCGCGCTGGGAGCAGGAGCGCGAGGCGGTGCTCGCCGAGCTGGGCGCGCTCGGCCTGCCGGTGTTCGTCAAGCCCGCGCGGCTGGGCTCGTCCGT
>JAHWJE010000052.1 GCA_019348575.1 Actinomycetota bacterium
GGCTACTCCAACCGCGTGATCGACCTGATGCTCGCGATGGCCAAGAAGGACGGCTCGATGAAGTAAGCTTGATGGAGTGAGCCGGCCGCAGGCCTTTGCCACCCACGACAGAACACGGGCGGGCGTCTTCTTACCGGAGACGCCCGCCTGGTTTTATGGGCCGCGGCGGTGGCGCGGCCTGGGGCGCCTGTGCCGCCGGTAACGCGCGGGTAAACCGGGGGAATGCGCCCGGAACGGCGCCACCCGCGTTTCTTTTGCGCCACCGCACTTCTGTCAAAAACCCGCGGTGGGGCGCTCCTGACATCGCCTCTTCCCCCCGCCGATACACCCCGGGGCCGCCGGCCGGCGGCGCATCCTACGGGGGCCTTCGGGAGGCGGAGTGGCTCGGGTTTCGTTGTTCGGGCGCAGGGTCCGGGGGAATGGGCGGAAGCGACGAGCGGCGGGGCGACCAATCCGGCCCGAGCTCCTGGAGCCGCGCCGGCTGATGCACGGGCTGCACGACCACGGCGACGACCATCACGACGGCCTGCAGGTCCACCCGCTGCCGCAGTCGCCGGTCGTGACCGAGGAAACGTCGTCGGCCGAGCTGGCGTCGGCGACCACCGACGTGCTCCCACTGGACAGCCTCCCCCTGCTCAGCAGCCGGCCCGGCGCCGCCGCGACCTTGGTCCTCGACTTCGACGGCGCCGCCGGCGGCGGTGCCGTCGAACATTCGTCCAACCGTCCGACGGCCCGTGCACACGACGGTTGAGCTGATTGAGAAGCTCGGGGCGTCGCGCGTTCGCCGCAACGGCGGGGCCTACGGGGGTGGCGGCACGCTGCGCATCCGCTGATTGCGACAGACCGCGGCCTGCGTCGACCGGTTTCGCGCTGATGGCGGTTCACGAACCCCGCCGGCCCCGTCGATGTGAGCCCCATGCCCTTCGGGATCCCATCGTCGCCGACGCTCTCGCGCCTGCTCCTCGCAGGTGCCGCGGCACTGCTCGCCGGCCTCGTCGTCCCGGCCAGCGGTCACGCGATCGCGCTGAACTGCCTCGTCCCCGCGGGACAGACCGCAAGCAGCTCGCAGGCGCCGCTGCGCTTCGGGATCTTCCCCGGTGGAGCGGCCGGCTCTGTGAGCGCGAAGGCGGCGCCGCGTCCCGAGCATCCCGCCAAGCGACTGGCGGCGCTGCGGACGCTGGCGGGCTCCAGTCCCTTCGTCGTGCGCCTGTATGACAGCTGGACCGGCGGCGCCGGCGACGAGGACGGCGGCTGGCTCGATCGCGAGGTCGCCGGCTACACGGCGGCCGGCCTGCAGGTCGAGCTCGTCGTGCGCTACACGCCTGCCGTGGCTGATGCCGGCTCCGCGCCCGCGGCGTTCGCCGAGCACGTCCGCGCGATCGTCGGCCGCTACGGACGCGACCCGCGCTTCGTCTCGTTGCAGGTCACCAACGAGGCCAACCTCTCCGGCCAGCCGGACGCCTCCGACGGAGCGTTCGCCGGCGTGGCCGATGCGGTCGTCAAGGGCGTGGTCGCCGCAAAGGACCAGGTGCGCAGGGGCGGCCATGGCCAGCTGCGGATCGGCTTCAGCTGGGCCTACGACGAACGCCCGGTGGCAAGCACGCAGTTCTGGGCGACGCTCGGCCGCCTCGGCGGACGGACGTTCGCCGACAGCGTCGACTGGGTCGGCCTGGACAGCTACCCCGGCACGTGGGCGCCGCAGATCGCGCTGTCGAACCTCCTCCCCGGGCTCGCATCCGCTGCCGTCACCGAGAGCGTCCGCTCGCTGCGCGACTGCTTCATGCCCTTGGCCGGACTCGGCAATCGCACGTCGATCCACATCGCCGAGAACGGGTTCCCGACGGGCCCGGGCCGCTCTGAGGAGCTGCAGGCGCAGGTTCTCGCGGCGATGGTCCGCGGCGTCGAGGCGATCCACGCGCGGTACGGCGTCACCGACTACCGCTGGTTTGACCTGCGCGACAGCTCCTCGGCGGATCCGAGCATCGAGAGCCAGTACGGCATCACGCGCGACGACTACTCGCCCAAGCCGGCGTTCGCGACCTACCGCGACCTCGTCGCCGGCGACGACGGCGCGAGCGCCGCTGCGGTCGCCGCACGCGGCAAGTGCCGGCGCTCGCCGATCAAGGTCTCCGTACCGCGCTGGAAGGGCAGGCGCGTGACCTCGCTCGTCGTGCGCGTCGGCAACAAGGTCGTCAAGCGCGCCGGCGGCAAGGTCGCCAAGCGCGCCCGCCGCTCGCGGATTCCGCGCAGCGTGAAGATCAGCATCCGCTCTGGTCGCACGGCCGTGAAGCTCAGGCTCACGGCGAAGTCGCGCGGCAAGCGCGTGCACCGCGTCCAGCGTCGCACCTACCGCGTCTGCTGATGACGCCGCTCGTCGAGTTTCGCGTCGGCGGCGCCGGCGGCGTCGAGGCCCCCGGCGTCGGGGCCGGCTCGGGTGCCCTCGGCGGCAACGACCCGTCGGGCTATCAGCCCCGCCGCCGCTGGCGGCGGCGCCACCGGCACAACCGCTACCTGCGCGACCTGCTGTCGGTCTCCCAGCGCCTGACGCTCGCAGGCCTGATCCTCGTCTGGGCGCTGAGCACGATCTGGGCCGCCAGCTGGTGGCTGGAGCCCCAGCACTGGACGTCCCTGACGGGGCTCGTGCTCAACTCGGTGCCGCTCGCGATCGAGCTCATCCTCATGCCGCTCTACCTGTATTGGTGGCTGTGGCGCATGAAGCGCCCCAACCCGGCGCTGGAGGTGCCGCACCTGCGCACGGCGATGATCGTGACGAAGGCACCCAGCGAGCCGTGGGCCGTCGTGCGGGCGACGCTCGAGGCGATGCTCGCCCAGGACTTTCCCCATCCCCACGACGTCTGGCTCGCCGACGAGCGCGTGGCACCTGAGACACGCGCGTGGTGCGACGAGCACGGCGTGCGGATCTCCACCCGCGAGAACGTCCCGGCATACCATCAGCCCTCCTGGCCGCGCAGGACGCGCTGCAAAGAGGGCAACCTCGCGTTCTTCTACGATCACTGGGGCTACCGCCTCTACGACGTCGTGGTGCAGCTCGACGCCGACCATGTGCCGGCAGCGGACTACCTGCGTCACATGGTCACCCCGTTCGTCGACGAGCTCGTCGGCTATGTCGCCGCGCCGAGCATGTGCGACCGCAACGCCGACCGCTCGTGGTCGGCACGCGGGCGGCTGTTCTACGAGGCCGTGCTGCACGGGCCGATGCAGGCCGGACACAGCGGCGGCTTCGCGCCGAGCTGCATCGGCTCGCATTACGCCGTTCGCACCGCGGCGCTGAAGCAGATCGGCGGCATCGGGCCCGAGCTCGCCGAGGACTTCACGACGACGCTGATGATGAGCTCGCACGGCTGGCAGGGCGTCTTCGCGCTCGACGCCGAGGCGCATGGCGACGGGCCCGAATGCCTGGAGGACTGCCTGACCCAGGAGTTTCAGTGGTCGCGCAGCATGATGAACGTCATGCTGGGCGTCAACGGCGCCTACTGGGCCGGGCTCAGCGTGCGCGCGAAGCTCCGGCTCGGCTTCTGCCAGCTCTGGTATCCGCTGTTCGGGCTGCTCATGCTGCTGTCGATCGTGCTGCCGCTCGCGGCCGTCGTCACGCGCACGCCGCTCATGCACGTCGGCCTCGGCGACTTCTACCGGCACGTCGCGCCGGGGCTGGCGCTGCTCATCGCGACCGTGTTCTGGCTGCGCTCGCTGGCCTGGCTGCGCCCGCGGACGGCGAGGGCGGTCTCGTGGGAAGCCGTGCTGTTTCAGCTCATCCGCTGGCCGTGGGTGCTCCTGGGCTGCCTGCACGCCATCCTCGGCCGGATCGCGCGCCGCGAGTTCGCCTTCAAGGTCACGCCGAAGGGCCGCTCGGGCGTATTGCCGCTGCCCACCAGAGTCGTCGCGCCCTACCTCGTCATCGCCGTCGTCTCGGCTATCCCGACGCTGGTGGACTTCGACGCCGGACACGCAAGCGGCTACCGGCTGCTCGCGCTGCTCAACGCCGGGATCTATCTGTCGGCGGCCGTCGCGATCGTCGCGCTGCACGTGCGCGAGCATCCCGCCGGTACGCGGCGCGTCGTCCTGCGGTCGATCGCCCCCAAGGCCGTCGCAACGGCCGCGTGCGCGTCGTTCCTGCTCGTCGGCCTGGGGCTTCAGGGCGTCGGCGGGCACGGTACGCAGCCCGCGCTCGCAAGCTCGCCATACGTGAGCGTTCCGGCGCGTCCGGGCGTTCCACAGCTCGGTGTCTCGACGCTTTCGCTGGCGAAGAACCCGACCGTGCCCTGGCAGCAGCGCGACCTCGGCGAGGTCGATGCCTTCGAGCAGATGGCCCGGGCCCACGCCGGGATCGTGCAGTGGTTCGCCGACTGGCACCATACGAGCGTCGACCTCGGGCAGTTGCGCGCCGTCGCCGCTCGCGGCAGTACGCCCCAGATCACCTGGGAGCCCTGGGACAGCCGGCGCAGCACGGTGCAGTCGGCGTACACGCTGCGCTCGATCATCGGCGGGCGTCACGACGCATACATCCGCTCCTGGGCGCGCGACCTGAGCCGGTACGGCGGGCCGGTGCAGCTGCGCTTCGCGCAGGAGATGAACGGCTACATCTATCCCTGGGTCGAGGGACTGAACGGAAATCGCCCCGGCGAGTTCGCGCGGGCGTGGCGCCACGTGCATGACATCTTCACCGCAGAAGGCGCGACGAACGTGCGCTGGGTCTGGTCTCCCGTGACGGGCGGCATCCGGCGCGGGCAGTACCCGGGCGACCGCTACGTCGACATCGTCGGGCTGTCGGGCTTCAACGGCGGCGCCGTCCTCGACTGGAGCGGATGGCGGACGTTCGCCGAGGCGTTCGACGCCCCGATGCAGGAGCTGCGCCGTGTTGCGCCCGACAAGCCCGTCCAGATCAGCGAGGTCGCGACCGCGAAGGAGGGCGGGAGCAAGCCGCTCTGGATCAAGGAGATGTTCGACTACGTGCTGACTCACCCCTACATCAGGTCGGTGCTGTGGTTTGACCTGCCCAAGCAGACCGACTGGCGCGTGGCGACGACGCCCGCCGCTGCGCGCGCCTTCGCAGACGGCGTCGCGCGAATGCAGGGCAGCAGCCCCGTGCCCGTGCCCGCACCGGCGCTGATGGTACGCCGACCGCAGGAGTAGCCGTCCGGACGACCGCGGATTTCTCGCCGCGAGCCCTGGGTAGGGTGGGCACGTGTCAGCGGCCATCGAGGTTTATCCATGGGAGCGCCGCCTGGGTGCGACTGTGCTCGATGAGGGCATCGTCGAGTTTCGCGTCTGGGCGCTCGGCGCCGAGGACGTCCGCGTCCGCGTCGGCGGCGAAGAGCACGCGCTGGCGCCCGCAGGCGGCGGCGTCCACGAGGCGCAGGTGCGCGCGCAGAGCGGCGAGGACTACGTCTACGTGCTCGCGGGCGACGCCGGCGGGCTGCCCGATCCCGCCTCGCGCCATCAGCCCGGCGGCCTGCGCGGGCCCTCGCGGGTCGTCGATCCCCGGGCCTTCGCCTGGACCGACGCGGCCTTCACGCCGCACGCGCTCGCCGACCTCGTCATCTACGAGCTGCACGTCGGCACGTTCACCGGCGAGGGAACCTTCGACGCCGCGATCGAGTTTCTTCCCGGCCTCGCGCAGCTCGGAGTCACGGCGATCGAGGTGATGCCGATCGCCGAGTTCCCCGGCCGCCACGGCTGGGGCTACGACGGCGTCTACCTCTCCGCCGCGCAGTCGACGTACGGCGGGCCGCTCGGCTTCCAGCGGCTCGTCGACGCCGCGCACGCCAGCGGGCTGAGCGTGATCCTCGACGTCGTCTACAACCACGTCGGCGCGTCCGGCAACCAGGCGCTCGCCGCCTTCGGCCCCTACTTCACCGAGCGCTACTCGACGTTCTGGGGCAACGCGATGAACTACGACGACGAGTACTCAGACCCGGTCCGCGAGTGGGTGCTGCAGTCCGCCGAGGGCTGGCTGCGCGACTTCCACGTCGACGGGCTGCGCCTCGACGCGATCCACGCGATCTACGACACCGGCGCGCTGCCGATCATGGCCCAGCTCGCCGACCGCGCGCACGCCGCTCGCGCCGGCGCGCTCGTGATCGCCGAGGCGGGCCTCAACGACCCGAAGGTCATCCGCCCGCGCGAGCTGGGCGGCTTCGGCCACGACGCGCAGTGGGCCGACGACTTCCACCACGCGCTGCGCGTGCTGCTGACCGGCGATCGCGGCGGCTACTACGCCGAGTTCGGCGCCGTCGCCGACCTGGCCAAGGCCTTCCGGCGCCCCTTCGTGCACGACGGGCGCTACTCGACGTATCGCAAGCGGCGCTTCGGCGCGCCGGCGCACGACCGCCCGCCCGAGCAGTTCGTCGTCTTCGACCAGAACCACGACCAGGTCGGAAACCGCGCCTTCGGCGACCGCCTGGCGCCCGCGGCGCGCCCGCTCGCGGCGTTCTGCACGCTGCTGTCGCCGTTCACGCCGATGCTGTTCATGGGCGAGGAGTACGGCGAGCCTGCCCCCTTCCAGTTCTTCTCGGACCACATCGACGAGGAGATCGCGACCGCCACGCGCGAAGGTCGCCGGCGCGAGTTCGCGGCCTTCGCGGAGTTCGCGGCCGAGGAGGTCCCCGATCCGCAGGATCCGGCGACGTTCGAGCGCTCCAAGCTCACGCGCGAGCGAGACGATGCGCTCGCCGATCTGTACGCCAGGCTGCTGCGCGTGCGCCGAGAGATTCCCGACGACGAGGTCGTCACCGAGCACGACGAGGACGCCCGCTGGCTGACCGTCGACCGCGGCCCGTACCGGCTGGCCTGCAACTTCGCCGAGCAGGCGCAGGCGGTGCCGGCCGGCGACGGGCGCAGCGCGGTCGTGCTCGCGACCGCGCGCGGCAGCGAGGGCGCGCAGCTGCGCGGCGGCGAGGTCCTGCTCGCGCCGCGCTCCGGGGCGCTCGTGCGATGAGCGAGCCGCAGGAGAGTGGCCTCGAGGTCTGGCCCGGGCGCCCGTTCCCGCTCGGCCCGACGTGGAACGGCCGCGGGACGAACTTCAGCATCTTCAGCGAGCACGCCGCGAAGGTCGAGCTGTGCCTGTTCGACGAGAACGACGACGAGACGCGGATCGAGCTCGTCGAGCACACGGCGCACAACTGGCACTGCTACCTGCCCGGCGTCGGGCCCGGCCAGCGCTACGGCTACCGCGTCTACGGCCCGTACGACCCGGAGTCCGGCAAGCGCTTCAACCCGACGAAGCTGCTGATCGATCCCTATGCCAAGGCGATCGAGGGCGAGGTCCGCTGGGACCTGGGCAGCACGCTGCCCTACATCCCCGACGAATCCGACACGGCCGACCTCGAGGCCGACGACGAGGACGACGCCGACGCGATCCCGAAGTGCCTCGTGATCGACCCCGGCTTCGACTGGGAGGGCGACCGGCTGCTCGGCACGCGGTGGAATCAGACCGTGATCTACGAGACGCACGTCAAGGGCTTCACGATGCGCCATCCCGACATCCGCGAGGACCTGCGCGGGACGTACGGCGGGCTGGCCTCGCAGCCGGCGATCCAGTACCTCAAGGACCTCGGCGTCACGGCGATCGAGCTGCTGCCGGTGCACCACAACGCCGACGAGCACTTCCTCGTCGGCAAGGGCCTGTCGAACTACTGGGGCTACAGCTCGATCGGCTTCCTCGCGCCGCACGCCGACTACGCCGCGACGGGCTCCACCGGCGAGCAGGTGCGCGAGTTCAAGGGCATGGTCAAGGCGATGCACGAGGCCGGCATCGAGGTGATCCTCGACGTCGTCTACAACCACACCGCGGAGGGCAACCACCTCGGCCCGATGCTCTCCTTCAAGGGCATCGACAACGAGAGCTACTACCGGCTGATGCCCGACGACCCGCGGTTCTACATGGACTTCACCGGCACCGGCAACTCGCTGAACCCCGTCCATCCGAGCGTCCTGCGCCTGATCATGGACTCGCTGCGCTACTGGGTCATCGAGT
>JAHWJE010000053.1 GCA_019348575.1 Actinomycetota bacterium
CAGGCCGGGGGCGGCTGTTACACCTCGGCAATAGCCGGGTGGGTTTAGCGATATCGCAGCGGATGCGTGGTGCGGGAGTGGTTGCCAGGGCTCCGGGCTAGGCGAGCGGTACCCGTCTTGCCATTGCCGATGTCCCATGCGCTGAGGAGCAAGGCGTGCGTACGATCTCTCGTAAGAGCCTCACCGGTTTGACGGTGCTGACGGCGATACTCGCCCCGTTACCGCCAATGCCGCTGCCGGTCGCCGCCCAATCGGTCCGCTCCGTCGTCGTCAACTTGCGCAACGTCGAGCTCGAGCAGGTCGCCGAGCAGATTTCGCGCATCACCGGGCGCACGATCGTCCTCGACCCGAACGTCGGCGGCCGCGTCAGCGTCGTCTCATCCGGTCCCGTGAGCCCGGCGGGTGCGTGGGAACTGTTCCGGTCGGTCCTTCGGCTGCAGGGATATGCAGCAGTGCGCAGCGGCAATGTCTGGCGGATCGTCCCCCAGGCGCAGGCGGTCCAGAGCGGCAGCGCCGGCGCCGCGAGCGGAAGCGTGCGCGGGCAGGAAGTGGTCACTCGCCTCATTCGCCTGCAAAGCCTCCCCTCAGCCGAGGCCGTGCGGATCCTTCGGCCGCTGGTCGCGTCCTTCGGAAGCATCGAGGCTTCGACACGGCCAAACGCGGTTGTGGTCACCGACTATGCGGAAAATGTCCGCCGGATCGAACGGCTCGCCCGCTCGCTCGATGGAAGCGGCGGCGGAGCGACCAATTTCCAGAGCATCAGCCTCTCTTATGCCAATGCCGCAGAAGTCGGGGAATCGATCCAGCGCATCCTGGGTGACGAAGCCGCCGGGGGACCCCGGGTTGCCGTCGACGAACGCAGCAACATGATCCTGGTGCGTGGATCTCGTTCCGCGATTGCCGAAGCGCGCCGCATCGCCGGCACGCTCGAGGCGCCCGCCGACAAGTCGATCTCGCACCGCGCGGCGCTGCTCGGCGCGATGTCGCTGCAGCCGGTGCGGGTCTCGAACTACCTCCAGGCGGCCGACACCCTCTCGACGCTGAACGCGCTGCGCGCCGTCGGCGCGCGCGTCGAGCGCCACGAGGACGCCGTCGTCGTGCGCGGCACGGGCCTGCGCGAGGCGCGCGAGCCGGGCGGCCCGATCGACGTCGGCAACGCCGGCACGCTGATGCGGCTGCTGCCGGGCTGGCTGGCCGCGCAGGAGGGGCGCATCTTCGTGCTCGACGGCGACAGCTCGATCCGCCGCCGGCCCGTCGACCGGATCGCCGCGCCGCTCGCGCTGATGGGCGCGCAGATCGAGGCGAAGGACGGCCGCTTCGCGCCGTTCGTCGTGTACGGCACGCGCCTGCACGCGATCGACTACGAGCTGCCCGTCGCGAGCGCCCAGGTCAAGTCGTGCGTCCTGCTGGCCGGGATCGGCGCCGATGGCACGACGAGCGTCGTCGAGCCGGCCCCGAGCCGCGACCACACCGAGCGCATGCTCGCCGGCGCCGGCGTGGCGGTGCAGCGCGACGGGCTGACCGTGTCGGTGACCTGCACCGACGAGCTCGCCGCGCAGTCGCTGGTCGTGCCGGGCGACCTGTCGTCGGCGGCGTTCATGATCGCCGCGGGCGTGCTCGTGCGGGGCTCGCGCCTGCTCGTGCGCGACGTCGGCGTCAACTGGACGCGCACCGGCTTTCTGCGGATCCTCGAGCGGATGGGCGCGATCGCGATCGGCGAGCTGGAGGAGCCCTCGTCGGTGGTGGCGCAGTCCGAGCCGGTCTCCGACATCGACGTCGCGGCCGGCCCGCTGCAGGGGACCGTGATCGAGCCCGACGAGGTCCCGCTCGCGATCGACGAGCTGCCGCTCGTCGCCCTGCTCGGCTGCTTCGCCGAGGGCGACACGATCGTTCGCGGCGCGCAGGAGCTGCGCGTCAAGGAGTCTGACCGGATCGCCGGCGTCGTCGACGGCCTGCGCGGGCTGGGCGCGACGATCGAGGCGACGCAGGACGGGTTCGCCGTGTCCGGCGGCGGAGGGCGCCCGCTGCGCGGCGGGGTGATCGACGCGCATGGCGACCACCGGATGGCGATGCTCGGCGCGGTGGCGGGGCTGGCTTCTGCGGAGGGCGTCGAGGTCGTGGGGATCGAGGCGGCGGCGGTGTCGTATCCGGGCTTCGCCGAGGATCTGGCGCGGCTGGCGTGAGCGCTGGATCCGTGCCGGCCAGGGACGCGGCTGCGGGCAGCAGGCCGAACGGGGCGGCGCCTATCCTCAGGGCGATGCTGATCGCCATCGACGGCCCTGCCGGCGCGGGCAAGTCCACGGTCGCGCGCGCCGTCGCGGACGCGCTCGGCTTCACGTACCTCGACAGCGGGGCGATGTACCGCTGCGTGGCGCTCGCCGAGCTGCGCGGGGCGGAGGATCCGCTCGCCTGCGAGATCGAGCTCGGCGGCCAGGTCACGCTCGACGGCGAGGACGTCTCGGAGGCGATCCGCGCCCCCGACGTCAGCGCGCGCGCCTCCGAGGTCGCGGCGCGGCCGGAGGTGCGCGAGCACCTCGTCGCGCTCCAGCGCAGCATGCTGCGCGACGGCGACTACGTCGCCGAGGGGCGCGACATCGGCACCGTGGTGGCGCCCGACGCCGAGCTGAAGGTCTTTCTCACCGCGTCGCCGCAGGAGCGCGCGCGGCGGCGCGCCGCGCAGAGCGGCGCCGACGTCGATCAGGTGCTGCGCGAGCAGGACGGCCGCGACGCGCGCGACTCCACGCGCGAGCACTCGCCGCTTGCACCCGCGCCCGACGCGCTGCGCGTCGACACCACGGGCCTGAGCATCGACGAGGTCGCGCAGCAGATCGTGCGCCTCGCGCGGGCAGCGCGATGAAGGTCGCGGTCGTCGGCTATCCGAACGTCGGCAAGTCCTCGCTCGTCAACCGTCTGACGAACTCGCGCGAGGCGGTCGTCCACGAGCGCCCCGGGATCACGCGCGATCGCAAGGAGATCGCGACGGAGTGGAACGGCCGGCGCTTCACGCTGATCGACACCGGCGGGATGGACAACGAGGACCCCGACCCGATCTCCGGCTCGATCCGCGAGCAGGCGCGCGCCGCGCTCGCCGACGCGCAGGTCGCGCTGTTCGTCTTCGACGCCAGGGCCGGGCTGCGGCCCGGCGACGACGAGCTCGCCGACCTGCTGCGCCGCTCGCGCATGCCGGTCGTCGTCGCGGCGAACAAGATCGACAGCGTGCGCGACATGCCGCTCGCCGTCGAGGCGCACCGGCTCGGCTTCGGCGAGCCGATGGCCGTCTCCGCCGCGCAGGGCCTCGGCACCGGGGACCTGCTCGACCGCCTCGTCGAGCTGCTCCCCGAAGACGACGAGGAGGCCGACGAGGACGTCGTCCGCCTGGCGGTCATCGGCCGGCCGAACGTCGGCAAGTCCTCGCTCGTCAACCGCTTCCTCGGCTCCGAGCGCGTGATCGTCTCCGACGTCGCGGGCACGACGCGCGACGCGATCGACCTGCCGCTGGAGGTCGACGGGCGCAAGCTCGTCGTCGTCGACACGGCCGGGATGCGGCGCCAGTCGAAGGTGTCCGACAACGTCGAGTACTACACGAGCCTGCGCTCGCAGCGCGCGGCCGAGCGCGCCGACGTGGCGCTCGTCGTCTGCGACGCGAAGGACGGCGTGACGGCGCAGGACTTCCGGATCGCCGAGCTTGCGATGGGCGCCAACTGCGCGACGGCGATCGTGCTGAACAAATGGGACGCCGCCGAGATGACCGAGGCCGACCTCGACCACGAGCGCGCGAAGGTCGCAAAGAAGCTGCGGCTGCGCCCGAAGGTCCTGACCGCGAGCGCGCTGACCGGTCGCCACGTGCAGCGCCTGCTCGGCGAGGTCGTCGCGCTCGGCGACCGGATGTCCGGACGGATCCCGACGCCCGAGCTCAACCGCTTCCTCGGGGAGGTCGTCCAGGCGCGCCAGCCGCCCGCCAAGCAGGGCCACCGCCTGAAGCTGCTCTACGCCGCGCAGATCGGCGAGCGCCCGCCGCGCTTCGCGATCCAGGTCAACAGCCGCCAGCGCGTCACGCGCGACTACGCGTACTACGTCGAGAACCGCATGCGCGCCCGCTTCGGGATGGACGGCGTCCCGTTGATCATCGACTTCAACGAGCGCAAGTCCCGCCGCGGCGAGGACCGATAGCGTTCGGCCCATGACGACCTTCGAAGACGACGAGTACCTCTTCACGTCGGAGTCCGTGACGGAGGGCCACCCCGACAAGGTGTCCGATCAGATCTCTGATGGGGTGCTTGATGCCTGCCTGAAGGACGACCCGCTTTCGCGGGTGGCTTGTGAGACGCTCGTGAACACGGGTCTTGTCGTGGTCTCCGGGGAGATCACGACGGAGTCGACCTTCGACATCCAGCACGTGGTGCGCGAGACGATCCGCGAGATCGGCTACGTCGATGCGGATCTGGGGTTCTCCGCGGACTCGTGCGCGGTGCTCAACGCGATCGACAAGCAGTCGGCGGACATCGCGCAGGGCGTGGACGAGTCGCACGAGACGCGCAGCGGTGGCGCGGAGGCCGACGAGCTGCTGGTCGCGGGTGCGGGCGACCAGGGGATGATGTTCGGGTACGCGTCGAAGGAGACGCCCGAGCTGATGCCGCTGCCGATCGCGCTTGCGCACCGGCTGGCCAAGCGGCTGGCGGCGGTGCGCAAGGACGGGTCGCTGGGGTATCTGCGCCCGGATGGCAAGACGCAGGTGTCGGTGCGCTACAAGGGCGGCGTGCCGGTGGCGATCGAGAAGGTGCTGATCTCCACACAGCACGCGGCGGGCTGCGAGGATCAGATCCCCGATGATCTGTGGGAGCAGGTCGTCCTGCCGACGCTGCCCGAGGACCTGTTCGACGCACGCGAGCTGCGCAAGGAGCTTCTGGTCAACCCGACGGGCCGGTTCGTGATCGGCGGCCCGGTCGGCGACTGCGGTCTGACGGGCCGCAAGATCATCGTGGACACCTATGGCGGGATGGCACGCCACGGCGGCGGCGCGTTCAGCGGCAAGGATCCGTCGAAGGTCGATCGGTCGGCCGCGTACGCGGCGCGCTGGGTGGCGAAGAACATCGTCGCGGCCGATCTGGCCGATCGCGTCGAGGTGCAGGTCGCCTACGCGATCGGTGTCGCGCATCCGGTCAGCGTCATGGTCGAGGACTTCGGTACCGGTCGCGTCAGCCGCTCGCGGCTGCAGGAGCTCGTCGACGAGCACTTCGACCTGCGGCCGGGCTCCTTCCGCCAGGAGCTCGATCTGCACCGGCCGATCTACCAGAAGACCGCGGCGTACGGCCACTTCGGCCGCGACGACCCCGACTTCACCTGGGAGCAGACCACGAAGGCGGAGGCACTGCGCCAGGCCGCCGGGCTCCAGGTCGCCGGGTGAACGGCCAGTAGGCATACTTGCGCCGACCGGCGCGCCATCGGGGGGTGGCGCGCCGGTTCGAGTCTCGCAGGGCGCGGCTTCTATCCTTCGCCCCTGCACATGGCCGCCGAGCACCACTACGACCCTGCCGAGATCGAGCCGCGCTGGCAGCAGGTCTGGGCCGACGAGGGCACGTGGGAGGTTCCCGACGACACCGGCGACGAGCCGACGTCGTACGTGCTCGAGATGCTGCCCTATCCCAGCGGCGAGCCGCACATCGGGCATCTCAAGGTGTACTCCGTCGGCGACGCGGTCGCGCACTTCCACCGCCGCACCGGGCGGCGGGTGCTGCACCCGATGGGCTACGACGCGTTCGGCCTGCCGGCCGAGAACCACGCGATCAAGACCGGCCGGCACCCGCGCGACTCGACCGACGCGGCGATCGAGGAGTTCCAGCGCCAGTTCCGCAGGTGGGGCATCTCGGTCGACTGGACGCGCGAGTTCGGCACGCACGAGCCGCGCTACTACCGCTGGACGCAGTGGATCTTCCTGGAGCTGTTCAGGCAGGGCCTCGCCTACCAGAAGGAGGCGGCGGTCAACTGGGATCCGGTCGAGGAGACCGTGCTCGCCAACGAGCAGGTCGTCGACGGGCGCGGCGAGCGCTCGGGCGCGCTCGTCGAGGTGCGCCAGCTCAAGCAGTGGTTCTTTCGCATCACCGACTACGCCGACCGGCTGCTCGAGGATCTCGACTCGATCCGCTGGCCCGAGCACGTCAAGACGATGCAGCGCAACTGGATCGGTCGCAGCGAGGGCGCCGAGGTCGTCTTCCGCAACGAGGAGCTCGGCGCCGACTACCCCGTCTTCACGACGCGGCCGGACACGCTGTTCGGCGCGACGTTCTTCGTCCTGGCCCCCGAGCATCCCGACGTGCTGCGCCTCGCCGCGGGCACGCAGCACGAGGACGCCGTCCGCGAGTACGTCAACCGGGCGCTGACCGCCGACAAGGCGCTGCGCGGCGACGTCGACAAGGAGAAGACGGGCGTCACGCTCGGACGAACCGTGACCAACCCCGTCAACGGCGAAGAGCTGCCGATGTACGTCGCCGACTACGTGCTGATGGAGTACGGCACCGGCGCGATCATGGCGGTGCCCGCGCACGACGAGCGCGACTTCGCCTTCGCCCAGGCCTACGGCCTGCCGATCCGGCGCGTGATCCAGTCGCCGGAGGCGAGCGCCGGGAGCCCCTGCGAGGACGAGCTGGAGGGTCTGCCCTACACCGGCGACGGGCCGCTCGTGAACTCCGCGCCCGAGTTCGACGGGCTGCACAACCGCGACGCGCTGCGGGCGATCGTCGACTGGCTGGACCGCGAGGGCAAGGGGCACCCGTCGGTCAACTACCGGCTGCGCGACTGGCTGATCTCGCGCCAGCGCTACTGGGGCACGCCGATCCCGATCATCCACTGCCCCGCCTGCGGCGCGGTGGCGGTGCCCGACGAGGACCTCCCGGTCGTGCTGCCGGAGATCGAGGACTACAAGCCGCGCGGGCGCTCGCCGCTGGCGGCCGCCGAGGACTGGGTCCGGACGACCTGCCCGCAGTGCGGCGGAACCGCCGAGCGCGAGACCGACACGATGGACACGTTCGTCGACTCGTCGTGGTACTTCCTGCGCTACTGCGACGCGCGCAACGACGACGCCGCCTGGGACCCGGCGATCGTCGCGCAGTGGATGCCCGTCGACCAGTACATCGGCGGCGTCGAGCACGCGATCCTGCACCTGCTCTACGCGCGCTTCTTCACCAAGGCGCTGGCCGACCTCGGGCACCTTCCCGAGGAGGTGCAGGAGCCGTTCGCCGCGCTCTTCACCCAGGGGATGATCCTGCGCGACGGCGAGAAGATGTCCAAGAACCGCGGCAACGTCGTGTCGCCGAAGACGATCGTGCAGCAGTACGGCGCCGACACCGCGCGCTCGTACATCCTGTTCATCGGGCCGCCCGACCAGGACGCCGACTGGTCGGACACCGGCGCCGAGGGCATGTTCCGCTTCCTCGGGCGATTGTGGCGCCTGGCCGCGGAGGCCGCCGCCGAGCTGCCCGACGAGCGCGTGCCCGATCTCGACGCCGCCCGGCCCGACGACGAGCGGCTGCTGCGCAAGGGACATTGGGCGATCGACAAGGTCACGACCGACATGAGCGAGCGCTTCAGCTTCAACACCGCGATCGCGGCGGTGATGGAGCTGCTCAACGAGGTCACGCCCGTCAAGCGCGGCGCGGCGTCGCCGGGAGCCGTGCGCTTCGCGCTGGCGACCGCGGCCGAATGGGCGCGCGACCCGCTGCCGAAGCTGAGGGCGCATTCGGGCCTGTCTGAACGGGAGTGGGAGGAGATCGAGCGGGAGGTCGCCGGCGAAGTCGCCGCAGCGCTGGCCGAAGCGCAGTCGCGCGGCATCTCCGATCCCGAACGGGTGACCGAGCACGTCTTCTTCGACGGTGAAATGCAGCAGGTCGGCGGCCTGTGGACCTCGGGCTATCAGGCGCCCGCGTCCAGCGGTCAGCCGAACGGCGAGGGCCAGCGGATCAACATG
>JAHWJE010000054.1 GCA_019348575.1 Actinomycetota bacterium
GACCGTGTCCAGGCTGCTGCAGAAGGTTCGCACGCGGGTGAGCATTGTCGCGCGGCGGCGCGTGCGGACCCTGGTGGGAGGCGAGTACCTGTCGGTGTTCAAGAGCCGCGGGGTCGACTTCGAGGATCTGCGGGCCTACGTGCCCGGCGACAGCGTCAAGGACATCGACTGGCGCGCGACGATGCGGTCCGGCGACCCGCTGGTCAAGCAGTACGCAGCCGACCGACACCACCCGGGCTGCCATGGAGCAGTTCGTCCGCGCCGACCGGTCGTCCCGCAAGGGCGCCGAGCGGTCAGGCCTCGTCTCCCTCGCCATCATGAGTCCGGAGTTCCAGCTGGCATGAGCCGCCTCGATCCCACCACCGACCAGGCGGCCGCCGCCCTGTCGACCCCTGCGGCCCACGACACCTGGTCCCTGGACCGCCGCCGCTTCCTGCAGGCTGCTGCCGCCGGCGTCGGCGTCAGCATGATGCCCGGGTGGCTGGACGGCGTCGCGGGCGCCGCCACGCATCACGCCCAGCTTGCGGTACAGGACGAAGGGATTGGCATCCCCGCCACCGATCTGCCGCGAATCTTCGAGCGCTACCGACGCGGCCGCAATGTCGGCAGGATCGCCGGCACGGGGATAGGCTTGACCGGCGCCAAGCAGATCGTGGAGCGGCACGGAGGAACGATCGACGTGACGAGTACTGAGGGCGCCGGCACGCGGGTGACCGTGACGGCCGACGCGGCGAGCCGGTCGACGTTCGAAGGGTGGGGCGACTCGTGCGACGGCACCACGCTCTGCTCGATCGTGATGGACGGCGAGCGCTCGCTCACCGCCCGGTTCGACCAAAAGCCCGACGAGCCGCTGTGCCTCGAGGGCGAGCAGTGGTGTCCGGATGCCGACCGCGGCGCCGACGACGACCTCGAGGCGCCCGACGCGGACCTCGAGGAGCTCGACGAGCTGGACGACGCGCCGGCGCCGGGCCCCGATTGCGCCGACGGTCGCGACAACGACCGCGACGGCCTGACTGACTCAGCGCAGGACCCCGACTGCGACCGCGGCTCCGAGGCGGGCTCCGGCGCGGCGCGGGGGACGCCTGCGCCACCCCCGCGTGCCGCCCCCGTGGGCGACTGCGCCGATGGTCGCGACAACGACCGCGACGGCCTCACCGACCGCGCACAGGACCCGAACTGCCTGAGCGGCGACACCGAGGCGGGGTGAGCTGCCGACGTCAGCCGCGCGCAGCTGCGCGGCGAAACGCAAGGAAGTACTCGACCCCTGAGGCGACCGTGACGGCGACTGTCACCGCGACGAGCGCGTGCTGCCACAGCGCGTCTGGTGCGCCCGTGAGCAGCAATGCGGTCACCATCGCGATCTGGGCGGTCATCTTCCACTTGCCCATCGCGCTCGCGCTGATGACCGTGCCCTGGCGGTAGGCGACGACGCGCAGCGCGCATACGACGACCTCTCGCCCGATGATCAGCGCGGCTACAGGCCCGACGAGCCGCTCGGTGGCGACGAGCGCCAGCAGGCAACCACCGATGAGCAGCTTGTCGGCGGCCGGATCGAGCAGCTTGCCCAACGTCGTGATGTGGTTGCGCGAACGGGCGATGTGGCCGTCGAGCACGTCGCTGAGCGCGAGGGTCACGAACAGCACCGCGACCCAGATCGACCCGTGGGGCGTCTCGAGCACGAGGATCACGAGCAGCGGCACGAGCATGATGCGCAGCACCGTGATGGCGTTGGGAACGTTCACCGATCCCGTGAGCAGGGTGCTCATCGCGCTTCGGCTCGGTCGTCGAGCACGGGGGGCATGCGGAAGCCGAGCCCGCCGCGCAGGTCGTGCCCGGTCGCGCGGGCGCCCGCCCAGACCGCCACGAACCCGATGACGAGGCCGGCGTGCACGTCGATCAGGTAATGCCAGCCGAGGTAGACCGTGGACACCGTCGTCAGCCAGAAGAAGGCCCACAGAGCTCGCCGCAGCGCTCGGTTCAGGCCCAGCAGCTGCGCGATCAGCGCGGCGCTGAACACGATCGCCACATGCAGCGACGCGAAGCCGGCGACCGCGTTCATCGCCTCGGTCGCGTGCGGGTTGGCGAGCACCTCCAGACGCTCGGCGAGCAGGGTGTCCTGCAGTCGCGAGACCCCGGTGACCGGCAGCTCGGCGTACAGCGACGGGCGCACGAACACGGGTCCGAGCGACGGCACGAGGTAGTAGCTCGCGACGCCGAGCACCCAGTTGACCCCGAGCGCCGTGACGTACCAGAACCCCCGCGCGAGGTCGCGCGTCCAGACGAGCGCGGCCCCGAGCGAGATCGGGACGAACACCAGGAAGAAGATGTAGACCGGCGAGAGGATCTGCGCTGCGAGCCCCGTGCCGAGCAGGTCGTGCAGCAGCATCCCCGGCTCCTCGCCGAACAACAGCCCCGGTTCGAGATCGAGCAGCGCGTCGTCGGCGAGCTCCTCGTTCGCAAACGGCAGAAAGCTCTTGAGGTTGCGATAGGAGACGTAGGTCAGATAGAAGCTCACGAGGCCGACGAGCACGAGCAGCAGCGAGCGGCGCGACCACCGCTCGCCGACGACCGCGACCGCCGACGACGGAAGGCGGCGCAGCCCGCGTGCGCGCGCGACCGCCCGCGGGATCACGTCGAGCGCGAACATCAGCGTCAGGATCAGCGGCAGACGCACCCAGGCGGGCCCCGCGATCCCGTCCGGGTCACGCAGCGGCAGGTCCAGCGCGACGGCGACGATCACCGTGACGAGGCTGACCAGCACCGCGAGCAGCGCCGCCGCAGCATGGGGACGCTTCCCAAGGCGCCTGCGCAGCGAGACCGTACCCTCCACGTGCGGCCGTCGTACCCGTGGCGCGTTCGTCAGCAAACGGCAGCGAGCACATCGACCGCCTGCGCTTCGGGCCGGTCTCCGCGCCGCCGGCGCCGCCCGTCACCTGCCCGTGCTCGTGTATCTACCATTTGCATTCGCTTCAGCCGATCTCAGGGGCCGCCGCGCGCATGACAACCCGCCGGATGATATTCGCCATGGTCGGCGTGCTCGGCCTCGCGCTCGCCGCCTGCGGCGGCAGCGATGCGCCCTGCGCGGCGACGCCCGGTGAGGCGCCGGGAAGCGTGCAGGCGCCCGCCGACTGCCCCGTCAGCTCCGTGATCGCGGTCGATGCGACAGGCGCGATCCACGACCGCGCGCTGGCGCAGGACGTGAGCTCGGCGGCGCTGCGGGCGGCGGAGCACACGATCACCGCCGGGGGACGCCTGCGAATGGTCGTCTTCGCCGGCGACGCCAACGCGGTGGAGGTCATCTACGACGACGAGGTGCCGACGCTCGAGCAACTCGGCGAGACCCGCAGAGGCCCGTTGGAGCAGGATCTGCGCGCTGCACTGGGAGAGACGCTCGACAGCGCGCTCGGCGTCAACCGCGAGAACCGCTCGCTGACCGCGCGCGTGCGGGCGCTCGCGCGCGGCGGCACGTCCGACATCGCGCGCGCGGTCCGCAACGGGCTGCGGACGCTCAAGCAGCAGTCGGGCGCCACGGCGATGACCCTGGTCTCCGACGGCGTCCAGGCGAGCGATCAGCTCATGCTCGCCCGGCGCTTGGAACGCGGCGACTCGAATGCGAGGATTGCGGCGCGACTGGGCGATCTGCTCGGCAGCGCCGAGGGCGTCGACGTGCTGCAGGCCGTCGGCCTCGGGCGACTGCCCGACCGCGTCAACCAGAGCGCGCGGCGCACCGACGATCTCGTGCAGATCTGGATGACGGCGTGCGAGCAGACGGGCGCGGCGAACTGCGCGACGACGACGGAGCTGTGAGGCGGCGATGACCGAGGAGGACGCGATGAAGTCAGACACCAACGACGGCGCGCCCTCGCTGCCGCCCCCTCTGCTGTCGATCCCCGCCGTCGGCGAGCCGGCCGAGGACCCGCCCGAGGGCGAGCCGCCGATCGCCGACGGAACGCCGCCCGCGCCCGACCTCGACGCCGATGGCAGGCGCACCGAGGCCGGCCACCCCCGCGACGACGCCGACCGCGTGCGCGGGAGGATCGTCGCGGAGAGCATCGCCCAGCACGCCGACCACGCGATCGGCGCGCGGCTCGGCCCGCTCATGGAACGCGCGGTCCGCGTTCGCATGCTCGACGACGACGTCATCAGGGCCAGCGCCGCCGCAGAGCAGATCTCCAAGACGGCAAGCGAGGCGCCGCCGCAGGCAGCGCCGGCCACGATGCGCGGGCGCCTGTCCGCCTGGACGGCCGCCGGCGGGGGGCTGCTGGCGCTGTTCTTCGCGGTCGGGATCGCCGAGGCGCTGTTCGCCTACGACGGCTTCCGCGAGCTCGCGCGCTTCCGCGAGAGCGACCCGGCGTACCTGCGCGAGGGCGCCCCGGCACTGTCGGCCGTCGTGATCGCGCTGCTGATCGCGGTCGGGCAGAAGGCGGTCGGCAAGAACCTGCGCCTCGCGAACACGAGGGAGCCGCAGCCGCGCGCCGAGGGACGGCCGCCGCTGCTGGACCGCGACCTCTCGCGCGCCGCTCGCTACGCGGTCGCGCTTGCGATCATCGTCACGGGCCTCGGCCTGTGGTACGGCATCCAGAGCGCGCGCACGACCGCGAACAACGCCGCCGCCGCCCGCCAGCAGGCCAGTCAGGCCGCCGGTGCACGAGGTGCCGCCGCCCGGCGCTTGACCGAGAACACCCAGCCCTCGGCCAGCGAGCCGGGCGTGTACTTCCTCGTGTCGGCCTCGGTCTTCCTGCTCGGCATCGGCGTTGCGTACCTGCTCGTCGACCCGCTGCGCGAGGCGCGGATGCGCGAGCGCCGCCGCGACGCCGAGACGTTCGCGCATCGCGACCGGCTCCGCGCAGAGCTCGCGGCGCAGGTCGGAGCGCTCGTCGCGCAGCGCGCGGAGATCGCCACCACCGTCGCCAACGCGAAGCGCCAGATGCACCAGGAGGCTGTGCTGCATCCCGATGTCGCGTTCCTGCGGCGTGCCGACGAGTTCCCGCGTCTGTACGGCACGTGGAGCCCGCGCGCCGCGCCATCGCCGGACGGGATGCCCGGCGTGGGCGAGGCCCATCACGCGCAGGCCGACCTCGCGCGCACGAGCGGGCTGACCGTCCCCGACAAGCTCGCCGACGTCGACGCGCTGATCGCCGAGCTGCTCGGCCGCAACCTCGCGGCGCCGAAGAGCCTGCCGGAGTGAGCGGGCCGCGGCAGCCCGCGGGGCCGCGCACCGGCTCGGGCCCGCGCGCACCCGCCGGCGCCGGCACGACGGGCAGGTCCAGACGTGGGGGCCGCACGACGGGGCCCACGCGCGCGTCGCATGAGGCGGCGGCGCCCGTCCCGACGGCGCCCGAAGACCAACCGGACGCGAGCGCCGGGGCCCGAGGGACCGACGAGCTGTCGAACTGGCAGCTGCTGCTCTACCAGCTCGACCGACTGCTGCGCGATCCGACGCTCACCCGCGCGCTGCGCGCGTCCGCCGCCAACCTGGCCGCCCGCGTGCGGGGGCTCTCGGGCGCGACGCGCGACGCGCTGCGGCGCCTGGCGCAGGCGCTGGCTCGCATACGGCTGCCGTTTGCGCGCCGGCTCCTGCTCGGGCTGCTGGCGCTGATGTTGCCGCTCGCATTGCTCGCCCTGCTGAGCTCCTCAGACGACGACGGCGCACGACGCAGTGCGGCCGAGCAGACGGCGAGACCGGTGCCCGGCGGCGCGGGCGGGCCGTCGCTGCCGGGCGTCGGGATGCCCGACGTACGGATCGCGCCGGCGAAGGTCCCGCCGGTGCGGGTCGCGCTCGTCCTGGACGGGACGTACGATGCGCCGGCGCTGCGTCGCGAGCTGCGCGCGCTGGGCGCGTGGCTCGCCGTGAACCACGCGCCGGACACGCGCGTGTCGCTGGTCGACGCGCAACGCGGGCGCGCGAGCGCACCGCTGCGCGCCGAGGATCTCCCGACTGCTCGCCTGGGGCGCCAGAGCCCGAGCACGACGGCCGCGATCCGCTCGGCGTTCGCCCGCCAGAAGGGGCGGCGGCTGCTCGTGACGCTGGGGACGACGACGCCTTCGAGCACAGCCAGCACGTTGCGCATCGCCACGCGCCGCGGCGCCCGCGCCGGGCCGGGATCGACCGCGGCGCTGGCGCGCAGGAGAGCGTCGCGCGTGACGATCGACGAGCGGCGCCCGAACGCGCTCGCCGCGAGCGTCGCGCGCGCCGTGATGGCGGTCTCCGGCCAACGCGAGCAGCGGTAGCACGAGGCGGGCATGCACTACGAGATCGAGCTGCAACCGGGAGCCGACCAGACGCAGGAGTCGATCGTCGTGCGCCACGCCGACGGCCGTACCGAGCGCATGCGGCTGCACGAGTACGACCGCGTCTACGCGATCCCGGGGCTGTACGAGGAGGTCGTCCAGCGCCGGTTGCAGTGCGCATCGCCCAGGGTGCTGACCGAGCTGCTGATCCGGTGTGCCGCCGACGCGGGCGCAGCGCCCGCTGACCTGGGGGTCTTCGACCTCGGCGCCGGCAACGGCGTCCTGGGGGAGGAGCTGCGCGCGCGAGCGGTGCGGACGCTCGTGGCGTCCGACAAGAGCGCGGCAGCCCGCGACGCGGCGTTGCGCGACCGGCCGGGGCTCTACGCGGAGTACCTCGTCGGCGACACGGACGACCTGCCGCAGGTCGAGCGGCTCATCAGCGAGCACGGGCTCAACGCGCTCGTCGCCGCCGGCGCGCTCGGGCTCGGTCACGTCTCGGCCGACAGCTTCCACCGCCTGTGGAGCGCGTTCCCCGCCGGGGCGTGGTTCTCGGTCAGCCTTCACGAGGATCTCGCCGAGCCCGGCGGCAGCGACTTCGGGGACTACCTCGCCGGATTCGAGCGGCGCGGCGGGGGCGAGATCCTCGCACGCGAGCGCTTCCGCCACCGGCTGACGATGGCGGGGCAGCCGATCACCTACGTCGCGATCGGGGCCCGCAAGACGCGCAGCTGACGAGCGCCGCGATCCCCGTGTCGAGCAGGGCCCGGGAGGCGCCGCACGCGACGCCTCCCGGTCCCGACCACCCGAATGCGACCACGGCTCCTCGAGAAGCTCGCGGCACCCCACGTGTCCCCCCGCTGCGGGATGGGAAACGCCCGTCGACCTCACGTCAGCCGGCAGACGGATCCGGTTCGCGCGCCTCGCGAGCGTGGTATCGGCGGAGGATGAGAAGGCGCCTCGTGCTCGTCGTCGGTCTGCTCGCCCTGGTCGGCGTCGGGCTGGTCGTCTACGAGCTCACCGTCGCCGAGGATCTCGGCGACCGTGCCGAGGCGATCGTCGACGACCCAGAGCGGTTTCTCGGCGAGCGCGTGACGATCGCCGGCGAGGTCGAGAAGTTCTATCCGGACGGCTTCACGCTCGGCGAGACGACGTGGGGCGACGAGCTGCTGGTCGTGCCCGCCGAGGGAACCTCCGTCCCGCGCGTGATAACGCTGCGCGAGGCGCGCCCTCGCGTCGAGATCACCGGCACGGTGTATCGCAACGAAGGCGCCGAAGCGCTGCCCGGGCCGCTCTTCGAGGTCTTCGAGGGCAAGGCCTACGTCCGCGCCTCGCGGATCGAGGTCGCCGGCGAGGAGTGAGACCGCGACACGCGGTTATGGGACGGGCGCCGCTTGTCACATGGCCTGAACGGAGGGACCGATGCGGTCGCGCAGGCACGACCGAACCGGCGACATCCGCATCGCAACCTCACGCACCTCCAAGCGATCGCCTCAGTCCAGCGGCGTATTGGGTCTTCGGTCGAGCCCCGAGGACCCACGTCGCCGTTCGTCAGGCGCCCGGCGGCCGGTAGTCCACCGAGCGCTGCGCCGCCGCGTCGACCTCTTCTGGCGTCAGCAGCACCACGGTCCTCACGGTTGCCGCGCCGGACGCGTTGACCGTGAGGGTGACGGCGGCTGCGCTCTCCATGTCGGG
>JAHWJE010000055.1 GCA_019348575.1 Actinomycetota bacterium
ACGAGAGCTCGAGCACGACGAGGTCGTCGCTCTCCAGCAGGACGCGGCGCACGTCGAGCGCGGGACGCACGCGCGACAGCCAGGCACACCCGGGCCACGGAACGGCGAGCAGGCGGACAGCCGTCGCGGCGACCTCGTCCGCGCTCGCGTCGGCCGCGAGCGGCACGGCGGGCGGCTCCATCGCGAACGTGCCGGTGTCGGCGAGCGCGAACGGGACGCCGCGCGGCACGACCGTCCACAGCGCGTCGAGCGCGCGACGCTGGCGCAGCGGCCAGGAGCGCGCGCGCCAGCCGTCCTCGTCGGGCTCGAGCCCGAGCTCCCGGCAGCGCGCCGCGAGCGCCGGGCGGACGCGCTCGTGGACGAGCAGCGTGTGGTCGAGGCGGTCCTCGAGGCCCAGGCCGCCGAACGCGCTCGCGTGGCGGCGCAGCCGGCCGAGCGGCTCGTGCGCGCGTGCGATCCGCCCGAACAGCGGCGCGAGGTCGTAGAGGTAGGCGTCGGCGCAGACGCGCAGGTCCTCCGGAAGCGGCATGACGCGCTCGAGGAACGAGCGCGCGAACGCGTTGCCCGACGTCGGCGGCGTGACGTACGCGCCCGGCCCGCGCTCGAGCACCCGATCGCGCAGCTCACCCTCGTCGAGCGGCGCCTGCGGGTTCAGCCTCCCCAGCGCGCGCCCGTCGCGGTCGATCTCGCGCAGCGGCCAGTGGAACTTCGCGTACGGGGCGCGCCGCAGCTCCTGCATGGCCGCGCCGGCCGCGGCGGGCTCGAGCGCGTCGTCGCTGTCGAGGAAGATCACGACCTCGCCGCTGCAGGCGGCGAAGCCCGCGTTGAACGCCGACGCCTGCCCGCCGTTGTCCTTGAGGACCGCTCTGACCTGCTGCCCGTAGCCGGCGATCAGATCGCGCGAGCCGTCGGCAGAGCCGTCGTCGACGACGACCACCTCGACGTCGTCGTGCGCCTGCGCCAGCGCGCTGTCGATCGCCTCGCCGAGGAAGCGCTCGTATTCGAAGTTGTCGATGACGATGCTGAGGTCGGGCCGCGACACGCGATGTCACCTGCCCGACGCGCTCTCGAGCGGCCGCACCGCGATGCCGAAGAGCGCGGCCTTGTGCTCCTGCTGTCCGACCGCCCACTGCTCGCTCGGCAGGCCGTCGACGAGCTCGGCGAAGGCGCCGTTCTCCTGCGCGTCGTCGCACAGCAGGACGCCGCCGGGCTTCAGCCGCGGCCAGGCCTCGCCCAGCTCGAAGCGCATGTTCGCCCCGGTGTGGTGGCTGTCGTGCAGGAAGACGTCGATCGGCGCGATCTCGCGCAGCAGCGGCGCCAGCCGCCGTCGCGTGCTGCCCGCGACGTACGTCCAGCGCGTCCCGAGCTCGCGCGGCACCGCGGTTCGCGTCAGGGCGGCCCACGCGCGGTCGCTGGGCAGCATGTCGATGCTCCACAGATGCCCTTCGCCGCCGAGCGCCTCCAGCAGGCAGCGGCTCGTGATCCCGCGTGCGACGCCGGTCTCGACGACGCGCCGCGCGTCGCTGTGCGACGCCGCGCAGAAGGCCGCGCGGGCGAACGCGGCGTCGGCGTCCCAGAGCGTCCCGGGCACCGGCGCGCCGTCGAGCTCACCGCCGAGCGTCTGCCACAGCGCGGCGAACCGCTCGCGCTCGCGGCAGGGCCAGGCAGCTCCGAGCGCCCGGTGCAGCCACTCCTCCCAGCGCTCGTCCGCGCGGTAGCCGTGCCGCTCGAGCGCCAGCTCGCGGACGAACGCGCGCGCGTCGGCGCCGCCGGGAGCGCCCGGCAGCGCTTCTGTGTCGCGGCGCCGCTCGAGCCGGTTGCGCCAGCGGTCGACGGCGATCGAGCAGGATGGGACCCAGGCCGGCACAGGCCGTCTCTGCCCCGTGCGCGCGAGACGAACACGCGCGGCGTTCGCCGGCTGACGTGGCACTCGCGCGTCCGCCTGGGAGCTGCGAGCGTGATTCCGACCGACGCGGGGAGCAGCATTCCGCATGAAGCAGAAGCAGCGGGGGTAGCCGCAACCCGTCCCGAGCGAGGAGCGAACAGCGATGAGTGGTTGCGCGACGTCGAGCGGAGTCCGCAGGGAACCGTCGCGGCGCCGGCCGGGCCGCACCGAGCGCGCGCAACCCACGGGGGCGGCGCGGCGGTTGCGGAGCGCGGCCCGATGACGACGGCCGCCGATTCGCCCGCCCGGATCGACGCTCGCCCCGACGTCACCGGGCTGCTCGACGCGTTCGCCGGCCTGCGCGTGCTCGTCGTCGGCGACGTCATCCTCGACGCGTACCTCGACGGCCGTGCAAGTGATCTTTCACGCGAGGCCCCGGTGCCCGTGGTCGCCGTCCGCGGGCGCACCGAAGCGCCCGGCGGGGCCGCGAACGTCGCCGTCAACCTCGCGGCGCTCGGCGCCGACGTGCGGCTGATCTCCGTCGTCGGCCGCGACGACGCCGGTCAGCGGCTGCTCGAGCTCGTGGGCGGCTTCGGCGTCGACGTCGCCGGCGTCGTCGCCACCGAGGAGCGCTCGACGGTCGCCAAGCGGCGCGTCCTGGCCGAGGGGCAGATGCTCGTTCGCTTCGACGAGGGGATGCTCTCGCCGCTCGCGCCCCACCTCGAAGGCGAGGTGCGCTCGCTGCTGCGCGACGGCGTCGCTGCGGTCGATGCCGTCGTCGTCGCCGACTACGGCTCCGGCGTCATGACCGACGGCGTGATCAAGGCGCTCGCGGCGACGAGGTCCCCGGGATCGCCGCCGATCGTCGTCGACGCGAAGGAGCCGCGGCGCTACCGCCGCGCGCGCACGTTTGCGTGCACGCCGAACTTCGAGGAGGCACGGGCCGCCCTGGGCGGGCTGGCCCCGGCGGGCGGCGACCGCGCGCGGGCGGTCGGCGAGCGCGCGCAGCGGCTGCTCGACGTCACCGGCGTCGACATCGCGGCGGTCACGCTCGACCGCGACGGCGCGGTCCTGCTCGAGCGCGACCACGCCCCGCATCGCATCTACACCGATCCGGTTCCCGAGCGCTGCTCGGCGGGCGCCGGCGACACCTTCACGGCGGCGTTCGCGCTCGGCCTCGCAGCCGGCGGCGACCCGGCGGGCGCGGCCGAGGTGGCGGCGGCCGCGGCCGCCGTCGTCGTCGCCAAGCCGGGAACCGCGACGTGCTCGCCGGCCGAGCTGCGGCTGCGGCTGCTGCCCGGCGGCAAGCTCGTGCCCGACGCCGCGCGCCTGGCGATCGAGGGCGAGCGTCACCGGCGCGAGGGGCGGCGGGTCGTCTTCACCAACGGCTGCTTCGACATCCTGCACCGCGGCCACATCGCGCTGCTCAACGCCGCCAAGGAGCTGGGCGACGTCCTCGTCGTCGCGCTCAACGCGGATGCGAGCGTGCGCCGCCTGAAGGGCCCGGAGCGCCCGATCAACTCGCTCGCAGACCGCGTCGAGGTGCTCGCGGCGCTGTCGTGCGTCGACCACCTCGTCGCCTTCGACGAGGACCGGCCCGAGGAGCTGCTGCGGGCGCTGCGGCCCGACGTCGTCGTCAAGGGCGGCGACTACAGCGCCGACACCGTTCCCGAGGCGCCGCTCGTGCGCGCGCTCGGCGCCGAGCTGCGCATCCTCGCCCAGCTGCCCGAGCGCTCGACCACCCGCATCGTCGAGCGGCTGCGGCCGCATCCGACGTGAGCGACGCCGCAGCCGGCGGCGCGGGCGCGCCGCTGGACGTCCTGATCCCGACGTTCGAGCGGCCGGCGGCCCTTGCGATCACGCTGACGAGCCTGATCGCCCAGACGCACGCCGACCTGCGCGTCGTCGTCTCCGACCAGAGCAGGGGCGCGGCCAGCTTCGACGCCCCCGAGGTGATGGCCGCCGTGCGCGTCCTGCGCGCCCAGGGCCGCGAGGTCGAGCTGCATCGTCACCTCCCGCGGCGCGGCCTGGCGGAGCAGCGCCGGTTCCTGCTGGGCAGGGCCAGCGCCCGCTACTGCCTGTTCATCGACGACGACCTGATCCTCGAGCCCGACCTGGTCGAGCGCCTGTGGCGCACGATCGGCGAGGAGGGCTGCGGGCTCGTCGGATGCGGGCTCATCGGGCTGTCCTTCATCGACGACGTGCGCCCGCACGAGCAGGCGCTCGAGCTGTGGGAGGGCCCGGTCGAGCCCGAGCTGGTGACGCCGGGCAGCCCGGAATGGGAGCGCCACAAGCTGCACAACGCCGCGAACCTGCATCACGTCGCCCGGCGCCTGGGGCTGTCGCGGGGAGCGCGGCTGCGCTACAAGCTCGCGTGGGCCGGCGGCTGCGTGCTCTACGACGCCGAGGCGCTGCGCGATGCGGGCGGCTTTGAGTTCTGGGAGGAGCTGCCGGCGCTGCACGCCGGCGAGGACGTCCTGGCCCAGCTGCGCGTGATGGCGCGCCGCGGCGGCTGCGGCATCCTCCCGTCGGGCGCCTACCACCAGGAGCTTCCGACGACGATCGCCGAGCGCCCGATCGACGCGCCCTGGGTCCTGCCGGTTGTCACGGAGCCCGCGCGTGCGAGCTCCTGAGCGCGGCGTGGAGCGGATCGCGGTGCTGCGCGCCAACGCGCTCGGCGACTTCCTGTTCTGCGTGCCCGCGCTGGCGGCGCTGCGCGCGGCCTACCCGGCCGCGGAGATCGTGCTGCTCGCCCAGCCCTGGCACCGCGAGTTCCTGCAGGGGCGGCCGGGCCCGGTCGACCGCGTCGTCGTGGTGCCGCCGAGCCGCGGGGTGCGCGGCGACGAGCAGGCCGACGAGGACCCGCGCGAGCTGGAGGAGTTCTTCGAGCGCATGCGCGGCGAGCGCTTCGACGTCGCGCTGCAGATGCACGGCGGCGGGCGCTTCTCCAACCCCTTCGTGACGCGCCTCGGCGCGCGCCTGACGGCCGGCTGCCGCGCAGAGGACGCGCCGCCGCTGGACCGCTGGATCCGCTATGTCTACCTGCAGCCGGAGGTCCCGCGCTACGTCGAGGTCGCCGGGCTCGTCGGCGCCCGGCCGGTCAGCGTCGACCCGGCGATCGCCGTCACCGACGACGACCGCGAGGAGGCGCGCGACCTCGTCGAGGCGGGGCCGTTCGCGGTCCTGCATCCGGGCGCCACGGCCGAGCGCCGGCGCTGGCCCGCCGCGAGGTTCGCCGAGGTCGGCGACGCCCTCGCGGCCCAGGGGCTGCGCGTCGTCGTGACCGGGACCGAGCCCGAGCGGGAAGTCGTCGCGGCGGTCCGCGAGCAGATGCGCGCCGCCTCGACGGACGCCTGCGCGACGCTGTCGCTCGGCGGCCTGTGCGGCCTGCTCTGCGCGGCGTCGGTCGTCGTCTCCAACGACACCGGGCCGCTTCACCTGGCCAATGCGGTCGGAGCCCCGACCGTGGGGATCTTCTGGGTCGGGAACGTCATCAACGGCGCCCCGCTGTACCGCGAGCGTCACCGCCCGGTGCCCGCCTTCCGCACGCAGTGTCCCGTCTGCGGCGCCGTCAACGTGACCAGCCGCTGCGAGCACGAGGCCTCCTTCGTCGAGGAGGTCGGCACCGACGCCGTGCTGGCGGCGGCGCTTGACCTCGTCGCTCACCGGCCCGTCGTGGATGAGCGCTCGGCGAGCGTGGACGCAGCCCCAGCGGGGTGGCCCGCCGCGGGTGGCGTCGAAGGCCGAGCGGGTAGGAGCACGAGCGCTGCGACGCCGCGAGGCGTGCCCGCGGCCCGAATCGAAGGAGGCACGACACGTGGATGACGTCCCGACAGTCGTCGGCATCAACCGCACGCAGGACGCTTCGATCGCCGTCGCCCGCGGGCGCTCGCAGGTGACGAGCCTGCAGAAGGAGCGCCTGACGCGGCGCAAGCACCACTGGGGCCGCTTGGGCGACGTGCGCGACCGCTACCTGCCGAGCCTCCCCGAGCTGCACGAGGCGATCGACCTCGTCGTCGAGTGCTACTCGTCCGACAGCGAGGTCTCCAAGCGCGCCGCGTATCACGACGAGCTGGCGGAGAGCCTGCGCTTCCGCGGCGAGATGCGCGTCGAGCAGGTCTCGCACCACCTCGCGCACCTCTACAGCGCGTTTCACCCGTCGCCGTTCGACGCCGCCGCGGTGATGGTGATCGACGCGCAGGGAAGCCGCGTGCGCGACATCAGCGAGCCGTTTCCCGGCTCGGCCGGCGCGGCGCCCGAGCTGCTCGAGATCGCGTCGTACTACGACTGCGACCGCGGGTCGGGGCGGGTGGACTGCATCGGCAAGCAGCTGTGGGACGGAGACTGGGATCGCCCGGTCGGGCTGGGCTGCTTCTACTACCTGCTCACCCGGATGATGTTCCCCACCGGGGAGGGCAACGAGGGCAAGGTCATGGGCCTGGCCCCGTTCGGCCGGCGCGGTTCGCTCGGGCTGCCCGAGCTCGTCGTCGACGAGTACCGCGTCCTGATCCCCGACGAGTGGAAGGAGCTGTTCGCCGAGCGCGAGCGCTTCCTCTTCCCGACCGCCGACGGCGCGTCGATCGCCGACAGCGCGAACCTCGCCGCCGAGGGCCAGCACGCGTTCGAGTCGGCGCTGCTGCGCGTGGCGCGCTGGCTCGCCGACGAGACCGGCCAGACGAACCTCTGCTACGCCGGCGGCGCGGCGCTGAACTGCTCGGCGAACGGGCGCCTCGTGCGCGAGAGCGCCTTTCGCGGCGTCTTCATCCCGCCGAGCCCGCACGACGGCGGCACGGCCGTCGGCTGCGCGCTGTACGGCATGATCGCCGTGCTCGGGCAGCCGAGCGACTTTCGCTGGTCGCACGACTTCCTGGGGCCGGAGATCGACGAGTCCGCGCTCGAGGCGGCGCTCAACGGGGGCGCGGAGGACCTCGTCGTCGAGCGTCCGGAGGACCTGCTCGAGCGCGTCGTCGAGATCCTCGACGGCGGCGGCGTCATCGCCGTCCACAACGGGCGCAGCGAGTCCGGGCCGCGCGCGCTCGGCAACCGCAGCATCATCGCCGACGCGCGCCACCCGGCGATGCAGGACCACATCAACTTCAACGTCAAGGGCCGCGAGTGGTTCCGTCCGCTCGCCCCGATCGTGCTGCTCGACGCGGCGCCCGAGATCTTCGACATCGACCGCCCCTCGCCGTTCATGCAGGTCGCAGCCGACGTGCGCCCGGAGTACCGCGAGCGGCTGCCGGCGATCACGCACGTCGACGGGACCGCGCGACTGCAGTCCGTCGAGCCCGAGAACACGCCGTTCCTGCACGCGCTGCTGACGCGCTTTGCGGAGCGCACCGGCTGCCCGGTGCTGCTCAACACGTCGCTCAACGGCAAGGGCGACCCGCTGACCGAGACCCCGGCCGACTCGATCGAGTGCTTTCGCACGACGCAGATGCACGCGCTCGTGCTGCCGCCGTTTCTCGTGCGCAAGCGCGACGAGCCGCCGCTCGTCCCCCGGAGCGGGCCTTGACGCCGTGACGGCGGCCGCGCAACGGCGAGGCGGCGGCGCGCGAGCGCACCGATGATCGAGGGGTTCCCGCGCGAGGCGAGCGTCGCGCCGGGCGGCCGGCTCGAGCTTCACGTCTCGACCGACGCGCCCGCCTTCCGGGTCGAGTTCTACCGCTGGGATCGCGAGCTGACGCGGGTGGGCGGGTCAGGCTGGCTCGACGGCGTCCACGCCCCGCAGCAGCTGCCCTATCACGACTGGACGCGCGACAACGTCGGGCTCGACGGCTCGGACCTTCCCGGATGGCCGTCGTACCGCTTCGCCGTCCCCGCCGACTGGCCGTCGGCCGTCTACGTCGCGGTGCTCGTCGAGGCCGGCGACGCGGCGTCGCGCGTGACCGGCGGCGCGCCGTCGCGCGTATCCGGCGACGCCGCGCCGCGCGTGACCGCCGACGCCCGGCACGCGCGCGCGCTGTTCGTCGTGCGCAGCGCCGCGCCCGGCACCGGCGCGTCGATCCTCTACAAGGTCCCGCTGCAGAT
>JAHWJE010000056.1 GCA_019348575.1 Actinomycetota bacterium
AACTTGGGCTGGCGCAGCTGGAACACTCGATTCAGCGGCGCGCCCTCCTCTACGACAAGAGCGGCGAAGAGCACTACAACCTCATCTCGGCGCTGCACAAGTCGATGCGCAACAGCGACCCCGACGCGGCGGTCTACTGGGTGGCGCGGATGCTGGAGGCGGGCGAGGATCCGCTGTACGTGGCGCGCCGGCTGGTACGGTTCGCGTCCGAGGACGTCGGCAACGCCGATCCGCAGGCGCTCGTCGTCGCCGTCGCCGCCAAGGAGGCAAGGAGCGGCAGTCCAAGGATCACGAGCAGCCCCACCCACGGGACGACGAACGGCGGCGGCACGTCGCCGAACGAGTTGCCCTCCAGGCGGATGTGCGCCCACTTGCGGTCGGTCAGCCACGGCACGTAGTCCGACGGGCCGACGTGGACGTCGTCGGCCGGCAGCTCGTGGCCCATGATCGACGTCACGGCGTTGGTCTTGGAGATCTTCTTGGACTCCAGGCGCTCGCGCTCGAGCATGTTGTAGAAGTCCATGTTGCCGCCGACGTTGAGCTGCGACGTGCGCATGAGCTTGACGCCGCGGTCGTGGAAGAGGCGCGCGAGCGAGCGGTGCACGATCGTCGCGCCGACCTGGGACTTGATGTCGTCGCCGACGATCGGCAGCCCGGCCTTCCTGAAGCGCTTGTTCCAGTACTCCTCGCGCGCGATGAAGACGGGGATGCAGTTCACGAAGCCGCAGCCGGCCTCGAGAACCTGCTCGACGTACCATTTCGTCGCCTGCTCGGACCCCACGGGCAGGTAGGACACGACGACGTCGGTGCGCGTGTCCTTGAGGATCTGGACGATGTCGGCCGTCTCTCCGGGCGCTTTCTCGATCTTCTGCTTGAGGTACTTGCCCAGCCCGTCGTGCGTCATGCCGCGGTGCACGTGCACGCCGAGCTGCTCGCGGACCTGGGCGAACTGGATCGTGTTGTTCTGGCCGGCGTGGATCGCCTGGCCGAGGTCCTTGCCGACCTTGTCGCGGTCGATGTCGAAGGCGGCCGTGAACTCGATGTCCGAGATGTGGTAGCCGCCGAGGTCGACGTGCATGAGGCCCGGCACGACCTGCCTGGGGTCGGCGTTGCGGTAGTACTCGACGCCCTGCACGAAGGCCGACGCGCAGTTGCCGACGCCGATGATCGCGACGCGCACCTTCTCCTGCTGGTAGCGCGCAGCGCCGTTGGCACTGGCCGCGCCCTTGCCGTTGGTGGGAGTCATGGAGATCGGTTTGCCTTTCGTCTGTGCGTTCGGGGCTGAGAGACCCCGCGCAGGAGGGCTCGTTACAGGGGGGCGGGCGCGAGCTGGCGCTTGACGTGCAGGATGCGCTGTACCACCGTGATGGTCGACAGCGCGGCAAGAATGTAAACCGAAGGTTCGAGCGCGCCGAGGTCTGCGAGCACGAGGCCCGCCGACAGGATGATGACGCGCACGAACCGATCGGCGATCCCGACCTTGCACTCGACGCCCAGCGACTCGGCCCGCGCGCGGGTGTAGGACACCACGAGCGAGGACATCACCGCGACGACGACCGCTGCGACGGCCAGCTCGTCTCCGCGCTGCGCGAACGTCGCGGCGACGGCCGTCAGCACGATCCCCTCGACGATGCGGTCCAGTGTCGAGTCCAGGAACGCGCCGAACGGCGTCCCCTTGCCCGACATGCGCGAGTAGCCGCCGTCGAGCGTGTCGCAGGCCGACCCGACGAGGAACACGATGCCGCCGGCGAGGAACTCGTGCTGCCAGACGAGCACGGCGGCGACGACGTTGAGCGTGAAGCCCGCCATCGAGATCTGGTTGGGCGTCAGGCGCGAGGCGATCAGCCGGTCGCGCAGGACCTCCAGGCGGTTGCCGCGGGGCCGCAGCCGCGAGCGCCGCGGAGGTTCGCGGGGCTCGGGTTCGGTCGGCGGCGCAGGCGTTCTCGTGTCGGCCGGGCTCAAGACGCCGCCGTCGCCTCTGCCATTCGGCTGCGCAGGAGCGCCTGCTCGGCCCTCCCCGTGGGGAGAAAGGCCCACGCCTGGGGGCGCGCTCGCGCCAGCGCTCGCGCCGTGAGCGCGCCGACACCGGCCGCGACCGCGCCGAGGACCGCGTCGGCGATGAAGTGGTTGGCGGTGACGACGATGACGAACAGGATGATCAGCGGATAGATCACCCAGAGGACCTTCAGCGCGCGCCAGCGTACGAGCCGCGCGAGCGGGACGCTGATCATCAGCGCAAAGCCGACGTGCATCGAGGGCACCGCCGCGTAGGGATTGAAGAGCTCGTTGATCGTGACGCTGTCCTGCCGGACGCCGGCGAAGTCCGAGACGGCGTCGAAGAAGCCCCATTCGGGGAAGAAGCGCGGCGGCGCCGTCGGAAAGACGGTATACCCGATCAGCGCGACGCCGAAGGCGACGAGGAACATGTTGCGAACGAAGTAGAAGCTCTCGTTGCGAAAGACGTACAGCCACGCGAGCGCGCCGAGCGTGATCGAGCTCTGCGCGTTGATGTACATCCAGGAGGCGCCGTCCAGCAGCCACTCCTGGCCCGAGGCGAAGGCCTGCATCGACGGCTCGACGAAGATGTTGAGCGCCTGCTCGACGTGGATGAGGTCGCGCGCGTTGGAGAACGCGGCAGTGGCCGCACCGGGATCGTCGGCCAGCCCGCGGACGATCCGGTAGAGCTGGTAGGCGCCCAGGAACAGCACGAGCTGGCGCACGACGTCGAGCGGGCCGTGCGGCAGGAGGCGCGCGTGGACCGTGCTGAGGCGGGCGGACATGGAGACCGGGTCATGTTACGGAAGATCAGCGCGCTGATCGGCGGGGTTGCGCCGGCGCCGTCAGCGCACGCAGGAGGAGCCGGTCAACCGCGCCTGGATGCGGATCGTGCCCGCCTCGAGGACGCGCACGCGCGTCAGCTCGCCGGGCGCGGCCGACACGCACGCGCTGCCCCGCGCGATCCGCCACCAGCGCGTGTGATGCACCCGCACGAGCACGTCGCCGGGGCGCGTCGCGCGCAGCGTCATCCCGTCGGCGGTCAGGGTCGCGCTCGCGCCGGCGGCGAGCGGCTTCGGGGCGCGCACGGCGAAGACGCGCCAGTGCTCGTCGCGCCAGACCTCGCGCAGGTACGGCAGGCCGCCTTCGACGAGCCGCGCCTCGTCGCGCCCGGCATAATCCAGCGGGACGTCGGGAACGGCGACGTAGGCGACGGCGCGCTCGTCGAGCCACGCGCGGTAGGTCGCGGCGTCGAGGCTGCCGTCGTAGAAGAGCGCGCTGTGGCGGCGGTCGAGCTGGCGCTCCCAGCCGCGCGCCAGCGCGATCGCCGGGGCGACGTGCCGCGCCTCCCAGTGGTTCTCGGTGAACGGGATCTCGACGCGAAAGGCGCCGCGCGCCGGGCGCGAGCGCAGGTAGTCGAGCAGCGGCGCGTAGTAGCTCGCCTGCAGCGAGGGGTCGCCGCTCGCCCGCACGACATCGCGGACGGCCGGGTAGAGCGCCCAGTAGGCGAGCGGGAGCGCCAGCGCGGCGAGCAGCAGCGCGCTGCGGCGACCGACGAGCGCGCCCAGCACGATCGGGCCGCCGGCGAGCGCGCCGAGCCGGCTGGCGTTGCCGCCGAGCGGTGTCGCGATCGCGAACGCCGCCAGCAGCGCGACGGCGTACAGCAGCGCGCCGATGCGCAGCGTGCGCTCGTCCGCCGGCAGCAGCGCCGCGACGAGCAGCGCGCCGGCGAGCGCGGGCCAGAACGCCGAGGCGACGAACGGCTGGCTGCCGCCCTGCGGGAAGAGCACGAGCGCGATCGCGATCGGCGCGAGCGCGGCGAGCGCGATCGCCGCGCCCGTCGCCGCGCGCGTGCCGCGCTCGGCGAGGCCCCAGGCGACGATGCCGAGCGCGACGAACAGCCCGGCGACGGGGCTGGCGAGCGTCGTCGCCGCCGCGAGCATCAGTGCGAGCGCGCGCCGCCCGTGCGCCAGCGCGAGCAGCGCCGCGAGGCCGACCGCGACCCCCAGCAGGAACGTCAGCCGGCCGGTCAACAGGACCGCTGACGTGCCGGCGGCGAACCACAGCGCCGCCGCGCCGGCGGCGCGGCCGGTGGTCCAGTGCCGGTGCGCGAGCGCCGCGAACAGCCCCGCCGCCGCGACCGCCGCCAGCGCGCCGGTCAGGCGCGCGCCGAGCAGGCCGCCCAGCGGCGGGAACAGCACGCTGTAGCCGGGCGTGTGGTGGCCGGCGTACCAGCGGTTGTTCCAGATCACGAGCCCGAGCTCCGCGCGGTACTCCTGTGCCGCGAGATCGGCGCTCGGCGGCGCCACGAGCAGGTACACGGCGGCGCCGAGCGCCGCGACGAGGCACGGGATCAGGACGCGCCGCGGCACTGGTCGCAACCCTCGCAGGCCTCAGCGCGCGGCGAGGTGCTCGACGATCCGCGCCGCGACCTCGGGCCGGTCGATCCACGGCCAGTGGCCCGCGTTCTCGACGACCTCGAGCGTCGCGTCGCCGAGCGTCGCCGCGTAGCCCGCGCCGAAGCGCGCCGGGATGTACGGGTCGTGCTCGCCCCAGAGGACGAGCGCGGGCGCCGTGATCGCCCCGAGCCGCGCGCCGGCCTGCGCGAGCACCTCGGGCGAGGCGCTGCGCAGCAGCCGCAGCGTCGCGCGCTCGGTTCCGAGGTCGAAGTTCTCGGCGACGCTCGCCACGAACGGCGCGGGCATCGGCCCCCTCCCCGCCGACGCGCGTCGCGACACGTGGCGCAGGATGCGCTTCGTCGCGAACCCGACGGCGATCGGGCCGACGACCGGCGCGCGCACGAGCCGCGCCGGCCCGCGCCAGCGAAAGCCCGCCAGCAGCGGGACCGCGTTGATCGCGACGAGGCGCTCGACGCGCTCGGGCTGCTCGCTCGCCCAGGCCAGGCCGACCGCCGCGCCCCAGTCGTGCATGCACAGGCGCACGCGGTAGACGTCGAGCTCGTCGAGCAGCCGGTCGAGGAAGCGCACGTGGCCCGCGAGCGAGTAGTCGAGGTCGCCGCGCTTGCCGCTTCGCCCGTAGCCGGGGAGGTCGACCGCGATCCCGCCGCCGAGCGCCAGCGGCGAGAGCCAGTCGAACGAGCTCGTCGGGATTGCGTGCAGGTAGACGATCGGCACGTCGTCGTCGCCGGCGCGGCGCAGGAAGACCGGCTGGTCGTCGATCTCGATGGTCTCCTCGGTGGGTGTGGGCACGGCCGCGGAAGATAGCCTCACGAGAGTGGTCACACTCTGCTTCGGCGAGGCCATCGTGGACCTCGTCTGCCGCCGTCCGGTCGCCTCGCTCGCCGATGCCGACGCGTTCGTGCCCTCGCCCGGCGGCGTCGCGGCGAACGTCGCGGCGACAGCGGCCCGGCACGGCGCGTCCGTCGCGCTCGCCGGGGGCGCGGGCGACGATCCGTGGGGCGCGTGGCTGCGCCTCAGGCTCGCCGCCGCCGGCGTCGACCTGCGCTGGTTCGGGCTCGCGCCGGGACGCGCCACCGGCGTCGCCTTCATCACCGTCGACGATCGCGGCGAGCCCTCCTGGCAGCTCTACGGCGACGGCGTGGCGGCGGTCCTCGACGCGCTCGACGATCGCCTGCTGGACGCGGTCGAGGCGACGGGCGCGCTGTTTCTCACCTCGAACACGCTCGCCCGCAAGGCCGAGGCCGACCTGACGATGGCCGCCCGCGAGCGCGCGCTCGAGCTCGGCCGGCCGCTCGTCTTCGACCCCAACCTGCGCCTGCATCGCTGGCGCGGCAATCCCGGCCGCGCGGGGAAGGCGGCGGGCGCCTGCGTGCCGGGCGCGTTTCTCGTGAAGTGCAACCAGGCCGAGGCGCGGCTGATGACCGGTGAGATCGAGCCCGAGGCGGCGGCCGCGTCGCTGCTGGCTGCGGGCGCGCAGCACGTGATCGTCACGAGCGGCGCCGGCGGCGCGATCCTACGGGCGAAGGGGATGCGCGCCGACGTGCGCGCACAGCCGGCGAAACTGCGCAGCACGGTCGGCGCCGGCGACGTGTTCCTCGGCGTCCTGATCGCCCGTCTGGGCCAGACGGACTACTACCCGTCGGCGCTGGCCGCCGCGCTGCCCGAAGCCGCCGAGCAGGCCGCCCGCGCGTGCGAGCGATGGGGCGCGCTGGAGTGACGCGTGAGGCGAGCCCGCCCGCTCGCGCCCGCGCCGGCGCCGGGGATGCCCGCTGGCGCCCGCCGACACGTGCTCGCGTCGCGCGGATCCGCGCGCGGTTGGCGGAGGCCTACGGCGTGCCGATCGCTCAGCCGCACGGCGATCCGCTGGCGGAGCTCGTCCTCACGGTCCTGTCGCAGTCGACCAACGATCGCAACCGCGACGTCGCCTACCTGCGCCTGCGCGAGCGCTTTCCGACCTGGGAGGCGGTGCGCGACGCGCCGCTGGAGGAGGTCGAGGAGGCGATCCGGCCGGGCGGCATCTCGAAGGTCAAGTCGGCGCGCATCCAGGCGATCCTGCGCGCGATCGGCGATCCGCTGGACCTCGGGTGGATGCGCTCGGCGCCCGTCGCGGAGTCGCGGCGCTACCTCTGCGAGCTGCCCGGCGTCGGCCGCAAGACCGCCGCCTGCGTGCTGCTGTTCTCCTTCGGCCTGCGCGACGTGCCGGTCGACACGCACGTCTCACGCGTCGGGACGCGGCTTGCGCTGCTGCGCCCGAAGGCGTCCTTCGAGGAGCTGCACGACGCGATGCTGGCCGTGACGCCGCCCGGCGCCGAGCTCGAGTTCCACGTCAACCTGCTGCGCCACGGGCGCCGCACGTGCCACGCGCAGCGCCCGGCATGCGCCGAGTGCCCGCTGCGGCGGATGTGCCCGAGCCGGCGCGACTGACCGCGGCGGGCCTCCGTCGTTATCGCCGGCGTCGGCCCGGGTTCAGGCGGCCAGCGACTGCAGCGCCGCCAGCACCTCGTCGTCGTGCGTCTTGGGCGACGCCTTCGGGATGACGTGCCGGATGCAGCCGTCGGGATCGATCACGAACGTCGCGCGCTGGGCGCCCATGTACGTCCTGCCGTACATCGACTTCTGCGCCCACACGCCGTAGAGCTCGCAGACGGCGTGGTCGGCGTCGGCGAGCAGGGTGAAGTTCAGGTCGCGCTTGTCGTGGAACCGCTTGACCTTGGCGACCGGGTCGGGCGAGACGCCGACGACCTGCACGCCGGCGGCGGCGTACTCGGCCTTGCGATCGCGGATCGAGCACGCCTGGGTCGTGCATCCGGGCGTGCCGGCCCTGGGATAGAAGTACAGGACGACGGGGCGCCCGCGCAGCGCCGACAGGCGGACGGGCTCGCCGTCCTGGTCGGTAAGCCCCGCAATGCCGCCGGCATAGGTGAAGGTGTAGAGCGTGCCCTCGGTGAGCTGGATCGCGTACACGTCCGTGTCGTCGGGCGCCTCGAGCTGGCCGAAGGTCGTGCCGACGCCGATCGCGACCGCGCCGTGCGCGTCCTGCGCCGCGAGATCGTGCCGGGGACGTGGTTCACGTCCGTGCTCGAGGAGGCGGACGACCCACGGTTCGGCGGCTACCGCGCCGGATCCTGCCCGACCGCCGAGCAGCTGGCGCGGCACCTCGTCAACCTCCCGACGCATCCGCGCGTCGGGCTCCGCGACGCGGAGCGCATCGCGGAGCTCGCGGCGACGGTGGCCCGCGGCCTGCCGTCCTGACGATCGCTAGCGGACGTTCCGCTTCAGGGTCCGGACCGCCTCGTGGTTCCCCGCGGTGTCCGAGGAGGAACCTCACGGTGGTGCTGCGGGGAGTCCACGGTCCGGATCGCGAAGCGGTCCCGCGGGGGGATCGTCTCGGCGGTCGGGCAGAGGCAGG
>JAHWJE010000057.1 GCA_019348575.1 Actinomycetota bacterium
CGCGCGAGCGCGGTGAGCTGAAGCAGATGGCCTCGGGGCGATCAAGCAGAAGTCGACGGTTTGCAGCGGTCAGCGCACACGCCCGGGGGCTCACGTGTCGATTCATAGGTTGGAGGCGCGACCTCGCGATACAGGGCGTCGAGTCGGTCGGCCATCCGCTGAGGCGACAGGGCGGCCACGCGCTCGCGCGCGGCGGCGCCGAGCGCCTGCACGCGCTCAGGATTGCTGGCGAGCTCGGCGAGCGCGGCGTCGCCCGCTGGCCGGTTGGTCTTGCGCCGGCACGCGTGGTTGGTCGTGAACGCGGCGAGCACGGCTTGCTCGAGCATCGCGGCGTGCTCGGGGGTGCGGATCTGCTGGCCGGCGTCGGCCGGGGCGCGGCGGTGCGTCGCGACGACCTCGCCCGCCGCGCTGACGATCCGCAGGACCGGCTCGCCGACACGGGCCAGGACGCTGACGGTGCGCCCGGCCTGCGCCGGCGGCACGCTGTAGTGGTTGGCTTCGAAGGCGACCAGCGCCGAGCGCGACGCCAGGCGCAGGACCGCGATGACGGCGGGGTAGGCGGCGTGCGGCAGCGCTTGCAACGGCTCCGCGCCGCCGATCTGCCCGACGGTCCCGGCCGGCCGCCGGCGCTCGTCGGCGACGTCGACGCACCAGCGATCCAGCTACGCCTGCGACTCGGCGATCGTGGCGACCCTGGCGCTGCGCCACCACGACCGCGTCGTGTACTTGATCGCGGCCTCGACGACGCCCTTGCGCTGCGCCCGCCGCGCCGGGCAGACCGCGACCTGCACGCCGTAGTGCTTGGCGGCCTGCGCCGCGTCGACCGTCAGCCGGTCGCTGCCGGGCACGACGATCGTCGCCATCCGATCGGTGCGCCACACCCTGGGGGTGCCGCCGAGCGCGACGAGCACGCGGTGCATCGCCTCGGCGAGGTGCCCGAACGTCATCTGCTCACAGAACACGCCACGAAACCGCCCCGAATGCGACAGCGCGCCGATCAGCACGTACGCCGGCTCGCCCCACGGCACGTCCTCCGGGGTGAGCGCCACGAGCGGGGCGACGTCGAGCGCGCCGACGTGCGGGTGGCTGCCGCGCTCCTGGCCCAGGTCGTTGTGCTCCCGGCACGCGTGCGCGCCCGCGACGAGCGCGGACACGAGCTGCTCGGTGTCGCCCGCGAGCGTGAACACCGTGCGGTGGTGGTCGGGATCGGAGTGCACGTCCAGCAGCCGTGCGCCCGTCGCGCAGAAGGCGTCGCCGATCGCGGCGATCGCCTGCTCGTCGCGGCCCTCGGAGACGTTGGGGATCGCCAGCAGGACGTCGTCGGCGGCAGTGGTCGTCCCCGCAGATACGCACCCTCCCCGGCAGCCGCTGATCACCAACTGGCGGCGTCCTCGGTCGTCGATCTGCCAGGGGCACACCGTCCTGCATGCATTCTTGCCGGGCGGCGCCGGCAACCGCCCACCGGCTACGGCCACGGGCCACGGGAGCAATCCTTCGTCGGGCCGGGCCACTCCTGGTGGCCGCGCACGAGCGAGATGCCGCGACTAGATTTGCAGCCACCCGTGCGTCCGCAGATCCACCCGATCCCCTCCGGCACGCGCGACGTGCTGCCCGACGAGATGCGCGAGCTGCGCGACATCACGGAGGCGATCCGCGCCGTCTTCGAGCTCGACGGCTACGGCGAGGTCTGGACGCCGGCGCTCGAGTACGAGGACGTCCTCGGCCGCGGCGGCGGCGCGCCACCGGCCTACCGCGTCTTCGACGACCACGGCGAGGTGCTCGCGCTGCGCACGGATATGACCGTGCCGATCGCGCGGCTCGTCGCGACGCGCTACCAGACGGCCGAGCCGCCGCTGAAGTTCTGCTACTTCGCCCACGCCTACCGTGGCGTGCGACCGCATCGCGGGCAGATGCGGGAGTTCCTGCAGGCCGGCATCGAGCTGATCGGCGCTCCGGCGCCCCAGGGCACCGCCGAGGCGCTGACGGTGCTATGCCACGCGCTCGACGCCGTCGGGCTGCGCCACTACCGCATCGGCCTCGGCGACGCGTCGCTGTACCCGACGCTGCTGCGCGCGCTCGGCGTCGCGCCCGCGGCCTCCGAGGCGCTCATGGACGCGCTCGTGAAGCGCGACTTCGTCTCGCTCGAGACCGAGCTCGGCCGCCTCGGGCTCGACGACCCCGACGCGGAGCTGTTGCTGCGCGTGCCGCAGCTACGTGGCGGCCCGGCGGTCCTTGCGGACGCCGACGGCCCCGTCGCCGACGCCGTCGCGGGCTTGCGCGGCGTCTACGCGCTGCTTGGCGCGGACGTCGCCGAACGCGTCATCTTCGACCTCGGCCTCGTGCGCAGGATGGGCTACTACACCGGGGCGGTGTTCGACGTCTACGACCCCGCGCTCGGCGCGCCGCTGGGCGGCGGCGGCCGCTACGACGACCTGCTCGGGCGCTTCGGCCGCCCCCTGCCCGCCGTCGGCTTCGCGCTGACGATCGACCGGCTGCACATCGCGCTCGCCGGCGAGGAGAAGGCCGCGGCGCTGTGAGCCCGGCGAACGGACTGACGATCGCGGTTCCGCGCGGCGCGCTGCTCAGCGAGACGCTCGACCGCCTGGACGCGATCGGCGTCGACACGAGCGAGGTGCGCACGAACGACCGCAAGCTGCTGTTCGCCGACATCGGGGTGGTGACGATGCGCCCGTCCGACGTCCCGACATACGTCGAGGCCGGGGCCGCGGACGTCGGCATCACGGGCAAGGACGTGCTCACCGAGCAGCCCGAGCACGAGGTCTACGAGCTGCTGGACCTCGGCTACGGCGAGTGCCGCATGATTCTCGCGACCATCGCCGGTCCGGACCCCTCCGCCGAGGCGCTGCGGCGGCTGGGCGTCATGCGCGTCGCCACGAAGTACCACAAGACCGCCGCCGCCTACTTCGAGCGCACCGGCCGGCAGGCCGAGATCGTCGAGGTCAAGGGGTCGGTCGAGCTGGCGCCGCTGACGGGTCTCGTCGAGGCGATCGTGGACCTGACCGCGACGGGGACGACGCTGGCCGAGAACAACCTCGTCATCCGCGAGGAGCTGTTCACCTCGACCGCGCGCCTGATCGCCAATCCCGTCGCGTACAAGCTCAAGGCGCCCGCGATCGACGCGATGCTGGAGAAGCTGCGTGCGCATTGAGCGCATCGAGGTGGCCGGCGACGCCGCCGCCGCCGCCGCCCGCGTGCGCGCGCTCGCGCCGCCGCCCGCGTCGGTGAGCGAGGCCGTCGCGCAGATCGTCGGCGCCGTGCGCGACGGCGGCGACCGCGCGCTGCGCGAACTGGTCGCCCGCTTCGACATGGGCGGCGCGCCCGAGGGCGAACCGGAGTCGCTGCGACTGGCGGCCGAGGAGCTCGATGCGGGGCTGCTGGACGCCGACGTCAAGACGGGGCTCGAGATCGCGATCGCGAACGTCGCGCTCGTCGCCGACGCCGCGATCGGCGACGACATCGACGTCAGGCTGCCGCAGGGCCACCGCGTCGTGCTGCGCGAGGTCCCCGTGCGGCGCGCGGCGATCTACGTGCCCGGCGGCCGCGCGCCGTATCCCTCGACGGTCGTGATGGGCGTCGTGACCGCGCGTGCGGCCGGCGTCGAGGAGGTCGTCGTGCTCACGCCCGGCCCGATCGACCCGGTGATCCGCGGTGCCTGCGCCCTGTGCGGGGTGCACGAGGTCTACGCGATGGGTGGCGCCCATGGGATCGCCGCGCTCGCCTACGGAACCGAGACGATCGAGCGCGCCGACGTCATCGCCGGACCCGGCCACCTGATCGTGCAGGAGGCCAAGCGCCAGGTGAGCGACGCCGTCGGGATCGACGGCTTCTACGGCCCCAGCGACGTGCTCGTGTTCGCCGACGTGTCGGCCGATCCGGATCTGATCGCCTTGGACCTGCTCGCGCAAGGCGAGCACGGTCCCGGCGCGCCGGTCGTCGTCGTCAGCGGCTCGGCGCCGCTGCTGCACGCGGTCGCGGACGCGCTCGAGGCGCTGTCGGGCGGGCGCGAGCACTCCGATCCGGCCGCGTTCGTCATGGTGCACGCGCAGTCCCTGCTCGAGGCGCTCGCGTTCAGCGAGGCGTTCGCGCCCGAGCACCTCGAGCTGGTCGGGCCTGCGGTCGAGCGCCTGGCGTCGCGCGTGCGTGCGGCGGGCTGCGTCTTCGTCGGCGCGGACGGCGCCACGGCGTTCGGCGACTACGTCGCGGGCTCCAACCACTGCCTCCCGACCGGCGGCTCGGCGCGCTTTGCGTCCGGGCTGTCACCGCGCGCGTTTCGCCGCCGGATGACGGAGGTGCACGTCGGCGACGCGGCGGCTGCGCTCGCCGCCGCCGGAGCGCCGATCGCGCGGGCGGAGGGCTTCTCGGTGCACGCCGAGTCGATGGAGGCGCGCGTGGGGGAGAATCCGCCGTCATGAGCGACGCCCGCACATCGCGCAAGCAGCGCCGCACCGGCGAGACCGACATCGCGCTCGAGCTCGGGCTGGACGGTACCGGGGCGGGCAGCCGTCAGACGGGCGTCGGCTTCCTGGACCACATGCTCGACCTGCTCGCCCGCCATGGCCGGCTGGATCTGGCCGTGCAGGCGACGGGCGATCTGCACACCGGCTCGCACCACACGGTGGAGGACGTCGGCATCGTGCTCGGGCAGGCGCTCGACGCCGCGCTCGGCGACCGCGCCGGGATCGTTCGCTACGGGCACGCGGTCGTGCCGATGGACGAGGCGCGCACGGCGTGCGCGGTCGACGTCTCGGGCCGCCCGTTCCTGGCGCTCGCCGACGGCGGCCTGCCGCCGGGCGAGACGGGCGGCTTCGAGCACGAGCTGCTCGAGGAGTTCTTTCGCGCCGTCGTCAACAACGCCCGCATCACCCTGCACCTCGAGGTGCAGGCGGGAACGAACGCCCACCACATGATCGAGTCGTCCTTCAAGGCGTTCGCGCGGGCACTGCGCGCCGCGATCGCGATCGACGCGACCGAGAGCGGCGTGCCCTCGACGAAGGGAACGCTGACGGCATGACCCGGATCGCGATGGTCGACTACGGGATGGGCAACCGGCGCTCCGTCGCCAAGGCCTTCGAGCACGTCGGCATGCCGATCGCGCAGAGCTCGGATCCGGACGAGCTGCGCGCGACGGACGGTCTCGTCGTGCCGGGCGTGGGCGCGTTTCCGGAGGCGATGCGGCGGCTGCGCGCGCTCGGCCTCGACGACGTCGTGCGGGCTCACGCGCAGGCCGGCAAGCCGGTGCTCGGCCTGTGCCTGGGGATGCAGCTGCTCTTCGAGCGCTCTGTCGAGCATGAGGGCGCCGCCGGCCTCGGACTGCTGCCGGGACGCGTCGTGCGGCTGGAACCGCGCGGGCTCAAGCTGCCGCACATCGGCTGGAACGCCGTGCGCTGGGAGCGGCCGTCGGCGCTGATCGACGGCCTGCCCGACCCGGCCGCCTTCTATCACGTGCACACGTTCGTGCCCGAGCCCGACGATCAGTCGATCGTGCTCGGGACCGGTGAGTACGGCGTGCCGTTCTGCTCGTTCGTCGGGCACGAGAACATCTTCGGCGCGCAGTGCCATCCGGAGAAGTCCTCGACGCATGGGCTGGCGCTGCTGCGCAACTTCGTGGCGATCTGCTCTGCCGTCCACGCCGCGTCGTGATCCTCTATCCGGCGATCGACATCGCCGACGGCAAGGCGGTGCGCCTCGTGCAGGGCGACTTCGGCGCCCAGACCGTCTATGCCGACAGCCCGCTGCAGGCCGCGCGGGAATGGGTCGACGCGGGCGCGCGCTACCTGCACATGGTCGATCTCGACGGCGCGCGGCTCGGGTCGCCGCAGAACCTCGAGCACCTCGAGCGCGTCGTCGCGCAGCTCGGCGTGCCGGTGCAGTACGGCGGCGGGCTGCGCTGCATCGACGCGGTCGCCGCCGCGATCGCGGCCGGCGCGGCGCGGGCGATCCTCGGGACCGCCGCGTTTCGCGACGCCGACCTCCTCGCCGAGGCCGTCGCGCGCTTCGGCGAGCGGATCGTCGTGAGCATCGACACCCGCGGCGGCTTCGTCTCGACCTCAGGCTGGACCGAGACGACGCAGCTGCCCGCCGCGGCGGCGATCGAGCGGATGCAGGAGCGAGGGGTGCGGACGTTCGTCTTCACGAACGTCGACAAGGACGGGCTGCTCGGCGGGCCCGACCTCGACGAGGTCCGCGCGGTGGCGAGCGTCGTGCGGGGAAGCCTGATGTACTCCGGCGGGATCGGGCGCCGCGCGGATCTCGAGGCGCTGGCCGGACTGGGCGCGGACACGCTGAGCGGCGTGATCGTCGGCAAGGCGCTCTACGAGCGGCGCTTCACCGTCGCCGAGGGCCAGGCCTCGCTCGACGGCGGATCGGGCCTGCAGCAGAGCTAGCGGCGCGTCGAGCGCCGGCCCGGCGCTGTGGGGCGGGAGGCGGGGCAGCGCACGTCCCGCCCGTTGCGGCCGGTCGCCCTGCGAGGGGCGCTGCTGCGTGGGGCTGTGGGGGTGCTCTCAACATCCGTGTCAAACGTCAGGCTCGGCCGCGCCCGCCGCCGTCGCCCGGGCGACGGTGAGAGCACGATCCACGCGAAGGTGAGATAGGCCACGCCGGCGACGAGCGCGAGCGTGCGCGCGAGGCCGGCGTCGTTCTGCGCCAGCCACGCAGCGGCAGGCAGCGCGACGATGACGGCCTTGAGGGACGGACGGATCCTCATGCTGATCGATATCGGCAGCAGCGCCGCCGCGATTGAGCCCGCGGGGGCTAGTCTCGGCACCGTGCATCTCAAGCGCGTCATCCCGTGCCTGGACGTGGACGCGGGGCGCGTCGTGAAGGGAACGAACTTCGTCGACATCCGCGACGCCGGCGATCCCGTCGAGCTCGCCGCGCGCTATGACGCGGAGGGCGCCGACGAGCTGGTCTTCCTCGACATCACGGCGACGAGCGACAAGCGCGACACGGTCGTCGAGCTCGCGCGCCGGGTCGCCGACGAGTGCTTCATCCCGTTCACGATCGGCGGCGGCATTCGTTCCGTCGACGATGCGCAGGCCGTGCTCGACGCGGGCGCAGACAAGGTCGCGGTCAACTCGGCCGCGGTCGCGCGGCCGCAGCTGATCGGCGAGCTGGCGGACGTGTTCGGCGCGCAGTGCGTCGTGCTGGCGATCGACGCCAAGGCGCGCGGCGCGCGGGGCAGCTCGACGGGTTGGGAGGTCTACGTCGCCGGCGGGCGCACTCCGACCGCACGCGACGTCGTCGAGTGGGCGCGGGAGGGCGTGCAGCGCGGCGCGGGCGAGATCCTGCTGACGAGCATGGACCGCGACGGCACCGAGGACGGGTACGAGCTCGAGCTGACACGCGCGGTGGCGGACGCCGTCGACGTCCCCGTGATCGCGTCGGGCGGCGCCGGGCGCCCGGAGCACCTCGTCGAGGCGATCGAGCGCGGCGGCGCCGACGCGGTCCTGTGTGCGTCGATCTTCCACTACGGGCAGCACACGGTCGCCGAGGCCAAGGCGGCGATGGCATCCGCCGGTATACCGGTCCGGCAGTGACATATTTGTTGGGGTGACGGTCGGTGTCGCCGAGCTTCGCGAGCGCATCCGGGTCCTGCCCGGGATGGAGCGCCTGCTGCCCGCGCTCGAGGGACTACGGCCGGTCTACCTCGTCGGCGGCGCGGTGCGCGACCTGATGCTCGGCGGGACGTCGCCTGACCTCGACCTGGCCGTGGAGGGCGACGCGCGGGCGCTCGCCCGGCAGCTCGCGGAGCGGCTCGGCGGCTCGGCGGTCGAACACGAGCGGTTCGGCACGGCGAC
>JAHWJE010000058.1 GCA_019348575.1 Actinomycetota bacterium
TAACGCCCTCGTGGAAGTCTACGACCTGGCGACTGGTGCGAACTCGAAGCTCGCGAACATCAGCACCCGCAGCTTCGTCGATCAAGGCGAGCAGGTGATGATCGGCGGATTGATCATCGGCGGCGGCGAAGGAACGAACGGCGCGGGCAGCGCGCGCGTCGTGTTGCGCGGCATCGGGCCTTCGCTCGCGCAGCAAGGCGTGAACGGCGCGTTGCAGGATCCGGAGCTGCTGCTCTTCGACGGCAACGGCAGCGTCATCCAGGCGAACGACAACTGGCGGCAGACGCAGCAGGGCGAGATCCAGGCGTTGAATCTCGCGCCGGCTGACGATCGCGAAGCGGCGCTGGAGGAGCAGGGCTTCGTCGGCGCACCGATGCGCGGCGTCGAGGTCGAACTGTTGGACGACGGTGCGCCATCGAGCCGCATTCGCGTGCGCACGGCGGCGGCTGCGGACGGCTGCGACGGATGCGGAGCGGGCGTGGTGGCAGGAGGTGATCGGCGCGTCTGCCTTGTGACGTCCGCCCTCGTGCCGGCACGCTCAGCGGTTCAGGTCGAGCGCGCTGAGCAGGTTGGAGTAGTCGTCGGTCCAGGGGGCGCTGCCGGGCGAGCGGCGGCAGTCGTGCCAGCGAGGGTCGGAGCCGGCCGCCCTCAGGTCGCGTCTGTGCCTCGCCATCACTACCCAGTCCGAGCCGTCGGTCTGGGGCACGCCGTCCGTGCCGCTCCTGCGGTCCCTCTGCGCGACGCAGGCCATCTTCGCGTCCTGCGCGAGGTTTCCCAGGAAGGGCTCGAGGGTGACGTAGCTGTTCGAGACGTTGAAGGCGACGATTCCGTCCTCGCGCAGCTTCGAGCGGTAGAGCGCGAGCGCCTCGCGCGTGATGAGGTGGATGGGGACCGCGCCCGAGCTGAACGCGTCGGCCACGATCAGCCCGTAGCCGCGGTCAGCGGCGCGACGCAGTCTGAGCCGCGCGTCGCCAAGGAGGACGTCGAATTCGCCCGGGCACACGCGCAGGTACGTGAAGAAGCGCGGGTCGCGGGCGATGCGCTCGACCGTCGGGTCGATCTCGTAGAACGTCCACCGCTCGCCCGGGCTGCTGTAGCAGGCGAGGGAGCCCGTGCCGAGGCCGATGATCGCGGCGCGCTTCGTGACGCTGGGCGGCAGCCCGCTGAGCAACCGGCCGATCGGGCTGCCGCGGTGGGAGTAGCTGATCGGCGTGCGCTCGCGGCCGGGCGAGAAGTCCTGGGCGCCCTGCGTCGTGGTGCCCTGAACGAGGCGGTGCAGATCGCCGCCCTCGGCCGCCGTCACGCGGTAGACGCCGAAGAAGCTTCGTTCCCGATGCAGCTCCTGGTCGTCGGGGGCCGATGCGAGCGTGACCGCGAGGACGATTGCGCCGACCGAGAGGCCGAAGCGCAGCGGGCGGCGGATGAAGTTGACCGCGATCCCTGCCGCGAGGCCGAAGGCGAACATCTTGGCGTATTGCTGCACGTCGGCCTGCGCGCGCTCGATCAGCAAGACGATCAGCGCGACCAGCGTCCCGAGGACGAGCGGCAGCGCGAGGTCCAGCCAGCGCGCGTACGGCCCCGGGGCGATCAGGGGAGGGCGCCTGGGCAGGCAGAGGGCGGCGAGCACGAGCACGATCGGGTACTCGGCAAGCGAGTCGAACAGCGCCGGCGCCACGATCGCGTTGAACACCCCGCCGAGCGCTCCTCCGAGCGAGATCAGCAGGTAGAACTCGGTCAGCCACCGTGTCGGCGGGCGGTCCCGCGCCAACTCCCCGTGGCATGCCACGGCGACGACGAAGAAGCCCGCCAGGTGGACCGGCACCATGATCCACAGCGGGCCGCGGACGTCGAGCACCAGGATCACGGATATCAGGATCACGACCCCGGGCAGCGCGAACACCATCGCGCGCTGCAGCCTGTCGGACCGCGCGCCCGGGGCGAAGACGAGGATGAACGAGATCAGGTAGAGCGAGAGCGGCAGCGACCACAGCAGCGGGATCGGCGCGATGTCGGTCGTGATCGTCGCCGTCACGCCGAGCATCAGGCTCGACGGGACGAATGCGAGCCCGACCCAGCGCAGGCGCCTGGCGATCGTCGGCCGGACGGGCAGGGCGGGAGGCGCTGCAGGGGCAGCATCCGTGGCGTCGGCGAGGGCTTCCCCCGGGGGGAGCGGCGGCGCCGGGAGGGGTGGGGGGCCCACCTCGCCGCCTGTCCCGCCGCTGTCCGGCACGCGCGGCGAGCGCCACACGACGGCGGCGCACGCCAGCACCAGCACGACGAGCAGCCCATAGCCCGCCGACCACACGCGCCCCTGCTCGGCGAGGCGCAGCGACGGCTCGACGACGATCGGGTACCCGAGCAGGCCGAGCACGCTGCCGAGGTTGCTCGCGCGGTAGAGGAAGTAGGGATCGCCGGCGGCCGGATGATCGGTGGCGGCCAGCCACCGCTGGAGGAGCGGTGCGGTCGTCGAGACGACGAAGAAGGGAAAGCCGACCGTCACAGCCAGCAGACCGAGCAGCCACGGCACCGGATTGCTGTCGGCGGGAGGGATCCAGCCGTCGGGGACGCCGATCGGCAGCACCACCACCGCCGCCAGCAGGATCGCGAGGTGCAGGGCGGCCTGCCGGCGCACCCCGAGGCGGCGCGTGCTCTCGTGCGCGTAGAGGTAGCCGGCAAGGAGCGTCGACTGGAAGAACAGCATCGACGTGTTCCAGACGGCCGGCGTGCTGCCGAACAGCGGCAGCACGAACTTCGCGAACATGGGCTGGACGAGGAAGGTGAGTCCTGCGCTCACGAAGAGCGTGGCGGAGAAGAGCGCGACGGTCCCGGCGCCGCGCCCTCGCCTGCGCGAGCGTGCGGGCGAAGCGGGGATCGCCGTGGCGCCGGAGGTCATAGGCGGACTCTAGGAGAGCATGCGCCCCGCTACGACGAACGAGATGGCTCGATCTGCACGAGCGGCTGCAACGACTCGTGGTCGACCTGCAGCGTGGTGTGGCGGATGCCGAAGCGGTCGTGCAGGGCGGACTGCAGCTCGCGGCGGCGCAGGTGGCAGTCGTCGTCGGGCGCGACGACGACGTGCGCGGCGACCGCGACGAAGCCGGAGGTGACCTCCCAGACGTGCAGGTCGTGGATCTCGACGATCCCCGGCATCGCGGCGAGCGTGCGGCCGACCTCGTCGGGGTCGATGCCGCTCGGCGCGGCCTCCAGCAGGACGCGCGTCGAGGCGCGCAGCAGCGCCCAGCCCGAGCGCAGCATGAGCGCCGCGACCGTGAGCGCCGCGAGCGCGTCGGCCTGCGCTGGCCCGCCGAACACGATGACGCCACCGGCTGCGATCGCCGCGAGGGAGCCGTAGAGGTCCGCGAGCACGTGCGCGCGCGCACCCGCGACGTTGAGGCTCTGGCGCTCCGAACGCGACAGCGCCCAGAACGCGACGATGTTCACGAGCGCCCCGACGAAGCCGACGGCGACGACGAGCGGCCCGTCGACGGCCGGCGGGTCGCCGAGGCGCCGCACGCCCTCGAAGGCGATGACGCCGGCGAGCACGAACAGGGCGGCGCCGTTGACCTGCGCCGACAGGATCTCGGCGCGGCCGAAGCCGAACGTGAAGGCGCCCTTCGCGGGGCGCGCGGCGAGCTGCGCCGCAGCGAGCGCGAGGGCGATCGCCGCCGCGTCGGTGAGCATGTGGGCCGCGTCGGACAGCAGCGCCAGCGAGCCGGCGAGGAGGCCGGCGACGATCTCGGCGGCCATGAAGCCCGCGATGAGGGCCAATGCCACCGTCAACCAGCGCCGGTCGGCCCGCGCCGACGGCGCGTGCGAGTGCCCGGCGCGGGAGCGATCGTGAGCATGGACGTGTCCGCCGCGCACGCCTTCGATGCTACGCGCTGCATCCCGCGGGGCGTTCCGCCTTCTCGAAGGGTCCATAATGGACCTTCTTCGAATGCTCGGGCCAGATCCCGCACGGCCTCGCGTGTCACAAAGTTGTTACAAAGTTCGCAGAAGCGTATGCTTCGCGCCCAATGCCCACCGACCCCACGGTGACCGCACACCCCGTGCGGCCTTCCTGTCTGTAGGGTCCGCGGCCTGCCGTGCTTGCACTTGCGACCATCCACTCCAGCGCCGTGATCGAGCCTGAGCGCAAGCCGGTCGCGCGCGGCGCCGCAGCCGGCCTGATGCTGCTGTCCTCGCTGCTGGTGTTCGGCGCCGTGGGCGCCCTCGTCGGCACGGTCATCGGAGCGCTTGGCATCCTGCTCGCGCTCGGCATCCTCGTCGGGTTCGTCGTCGGCGTCGCCGCCGTGCGCGCGCGCTTCCCGGATCTATAGATGACGGCGCTGCGCTACATCGACCTCGTCCTGCTGTGGCTCACGGTGCCGCTTGCGCTCGCGCTCGGCGCGCCGAGGCTCGGCGTGCTGCTCGCGGCCGTCGTCTGGACGGTGCAGCGCCTCGTCGCCGTCGCGGTCGACCGCAAGGCGCGGGCGCAGGAGAGCGTGCGTACGGCGATCGGCCTGAACATGGCGACGATGTTCGTGCGCATGTGGCTCGTCGGAACGGCGGTCGTCGTGGCCGGCGTCGGCGGCGAGCGCGAGGACGGCGTCGCGGCTGCCGCGCTGCTGCTCGTGGCCTTCACGATCTCGTTCGTCTCCACCCTGCTCAACCGCTCGCTGAGCCGCGCCGCTCCTCGAGCCGGGAGCCCCGAGCGCGCATGAGCGTGCGCGCGAAGGTCTTCACGGGCCTCGGGGTCTACGTCGCCGGGCTCGTCCTGTTCGTCGCGGTGGCGGGCGTCGGGACCAAGAACGAGGAGTACCAGCCACAGAACGAGTTCAAGCTCGAGCCCTGGGTCGCTCTGCCCGGGCCGTTCGACATCAACAAGGCGGTCGTCTACGTCATCGTCGCGGCGGTGATCACGGTCTGGGCGATGATCTACATCGCGCGCCGCATGCAGGACAAGCCCAACCGCGTGCAGACGCTCGTCGAGTCGGTCTACGTCCTCATGCGCGACAACATCACGCGCAACAACATGGACGCGAGCATGGCGGCGAAGTGGTTTCCCTTCATCGCCACGCTGTTTCTGTTCATCTGGATCTCGAACCTGATCGGCTACATCCCGTTTCCGACGAACACCGAGCATCCGGTCTCCGTCTTCGGCCTCGAGATCCCCGCGCTCGCGATCTACGCGGCGACCGCGAACCTGTCGGTGCCGCTCGTCCTGGCGATCGTCGTCTTCATCGGCTTCACGGTCGAGGGGATCCGCGCGAAGGGCCCGATCGGGTACCTCAAGGGGCTCGTACCCACCGGCGTGCCGGGCGGGCTGAAGCCGGTGCTGTTCATGCTCGAGCTGTTCTCGAACCTCCTGCGCCTGATCTCGCTGAGCGTCCGGTTGTTCGCGAACATCCTCGCCGGCCATCTCATCATCCTGTTCATGGCCGGCGGTATCGCCGTCCTGCTGGGGATCGCCGCGGTCGGCTGGATGACGCTGCCACTCGCCGTGATCCTGTTCATGTTCGAGGTCGGCCTCGTCGCGACGCTGCAGGCCTTCATCTTCGCCACGCTGGCCTCGATCTACTTCGGCGGCGCAGTCGCCCGCGAGCACTGAAAAAACGACGAGCAAGGAGCATTTCGTGGACCCGATCATCCTCACGGACATCATCGCGGCGGCCGCCGATCCCAAGGAGGCAGGCGCCGCTGCCGGCGGCAAGGTCGCGCTGGGCCTGGGCGGTGGACTCGGCGCCGCCGGCGCCGGTGTCGGCATCGGCTACATCTTCGGCAAGGTGATCGAGTCGGTCACGCGCCAGCCCGAGATGAAGGACGAGATCACCTCGATCCAGTGGCTCGGCTTCGCGCTCACCGAGGCCTGCGTCTTCTACGGCCTCGTCGCCGGCCTGCTGGCCTTCTTCCTCTAGAGCTTCAGATGCTCGGCGCGATCGTCATCGCAGCAGCGAAGGAGGAAGGCGGCGGCAGCTTCCTCGTGCAGCCCGACCTCGGGCTCATGGTGTGGACGCTGCTCGTCTTCGCGATCTCGGGCTACCTGCTCAAGAAGTACGCCTTCCCGCACATCGCCGAGGCACTCGACAAGCGCCAGCGCATCATCGAGGACTCGCTCGAGACCGCCGCCAAGACGCGCGCCGAGGCCGAGACGCTGCTCGAGGAGTACCGCGAGCGGCTGGCCGCGGCACGCGAGCAGGCCGAGGCGATTCTCGTCCGCGCGCGCAAGGCCGCCGAGAAGAGCGAGCAGGAGACGCTCGCCGAGGCCAAGCGGCGCCGCGAGGAGCTGCTCGCTCAGACCAAGCGCGACATCGAGGCCGAGACGCGGCGCGCGATCCAGGACATCCGCAACGAGGTCGCCGACCTGACGATCCTCGCCACCGAGAAGATCACCCGCAAGACCCTCACCGAGGCCGATCAGCGCAAGCTCGTCGAGGAGACCCTCGCGGACCTCGACTTCTCGGCGCTCGCCGGCGAGGGGAGCAAGGCCTGATGGAGGAGATCGCCGAGGTCTACGGTCGTGCGCTGTTCGAGGTCGCCGGCGAGCACGACAAGACCGACGAGATCCGCGAGCAGCTCGGCCAGTTCGCCGAGGCGCTCGATCAGGATCGCGACCTCGCGATCTTCTTCTTCTCGCCCTACTTCTCCACGCAGGAGAAGAAGGACGGCCTGGCGAAGCTGCTCGACGGGGCCGACGACGCGCTCGTCAACTTCCTCGAGCTGCTGATCGAGAAGCACCGCATGCCGGCGATCTTCCGCATCCGGCGCTACTACGACTCGCTGTGGGAGCAGGAGCACAAGATCCTGCCCGTCCAGATCGCCACCGCGATCAAGCTCGACGAAGGCGTCGCCAAGCAGCTCGGCGAGCAGATCGAGAAGACCACCGGCCAGAGGATCGAGCTGACGCAGAGCGTCGACCCGGACATCCTCGGCGGCATCGTCCTGCGGGTCGGCAACTCGATCCTCGACGCGTCGATCCGCAACCGACTCGAAAACCTGAGAAAGGCCGTCGCGCGCGGCGCGGCGTAAGCGGGAAAGGCATACATGCAGATCAAGCCCGACGAAATCACGTCCATCCTCAAGAGCCGTATCGAGGGCCTCGACGCCGACTCGGCGGAGCTGACCGAGGTCGGCACCGTCCTCTCCGTCGGCGACGGCATCGCGCGCGTCCACGGCCTCGAGAACTGCATGTCGTTCGAGATGCTCGAGCTTCCGCACGACGTCACCGGCCTGGCGCTGAACCTCGAGTCCGACAACGTCGGCGTCGTGCTGTTCGGCGACTGGGACAAGCTCAAGGAGGGCGACACCGTCAAGCGGACCGGGTCGCTGCTCGAGATCCCGGTCGGCGAGGAGCTGCTGGGCCGGATCGTCGACCCGCTCGGCAACGCGCTCGACGGCAAGGGCGACATCAACACGTCGGCGATGCGCCCGGCCGAGTTCAAGGCGCCCGGCGTCGTGCAGCGCCAGCCGGTCATCGAGCCGATGCAGACGGGCCTGAAGGCGATCGACTCGATGATCCCGATCGGCCGCGGCCAGCGCGAGCTGATCATCGGCGACCGCCAGACCGGAAAGACGGCGATCGCGCTCGACACGATCATCAACAACAAGGGCAGCGACCTGATCTCGGTGTACGTCGCGATCGGCCAGCGGATGGCGACGGTCGTGCAGATCGCCGAGACGCTGGCGGAGAACGGCGCGATGGAGAACACGATCATCGTCGCCGCCGCCGCCGACGAGGCCGCGCCGGTGAAGTTCCTCGCGCCCTACTCCGGCTGCGCGATGGCCGAGCACTTCCTCTACGACGGCAAGGCCGCGCTGTGCGTCTAC
>JAHWJE010000059.1 GCA_019348575.1 Actinomycetota bacterium
CTTCACCCCATCTCTGGTGCGCGGCGGTGCCTATCCGACGATGAGGCCCTGACCCCATGTTCACGTCTCGCTGGACGCAGCAGCATCCGATGCGCTCGGTGCCTCCTCCTCCTCTCGCGCCGGCGCGCTGCCTGCCGTGACCCCGTATGCCCCTTCCAGCGCCCATGTCGCGGCGACCACCCGCGATCATGTCGGTGTGCTGACGTTTCCGCGCTCTCTCGGCTGGCGCGTGTTCCTCGCGAACGCCGCGGTGCTCGTCGGCGTCTCGGTGTTCTACGTCCTCAGCCCGGCGACGATCAGCTCGCCCGTCCTGTTGTCCGAAGCGATCGTCCTCGTGGCGGCGATCGTCGTCACGCTGTTTCTCAACCTGCTGCTGCTGGACCGCGCACTTGCTCCGCTGGAGCAGTTGCGCCGGCTGATGCAGGCCGTCGATCCGCTTCGACCGGGGCGCCGCATCGAGCTCGAGCGCGCCGATGCCGACGTGGCGGCGCTGGCCGACGCGTTCAACGCGATGCTCGACCGCGTCGAAACCGAGCGGCGCGAGAGCGCACGCCGCGCGCTGGCTGCCCAGGAGGAGGAGCGCAGGCGCGTCGCACGCGAGCTGCACGACGAGCTCGGCCAGGTGCTGACGGGCGTGCTGCTGCTGATGGACGAGGCGAACAGGGCTCCCCCCGAGCGCGCAGCGCAAGCACTCGAGGAAGGACGCGAGGCTGCCCGCGCGGCGATCGGCGAGGTCCGGCGGATCGTGCGCGACCTTCGTCCCGAGGCGCTCGACGACCTCGGGCTCGCCAGCGCGCTGGCCGCGCTGGCGACGAGCTTCGAACGGCGCACCGGGGTCGCCGTCGAGCGGCGGCTCGGCGACCTTCCCCGCCTGTCCTCAGAGCAGGATCTCGTCCTGTACCGCGTCGCCCAGGAGGCCCTGACGAACGTCGCGCGCCACTCGGGCGCGCGCCATGCCGAGCTGCGCGTCGAGCACGTCGACGGCCACGTGCGCGTGGTCGTGCGCGACGACGGCTGTGGCTTCGCCGGCGAGCCCCCCGACGACCGCGGCATCGGCGGCATCCGCGAGCGCGCGATGCTCGTCCGTGGCACCGTCGAGGTCGAGTCGGCACCTGGACGCGGGACGCAGGTCGTGCTGCGCGTCCCCGTGGAGCAGCGATGACGACGCCCCTGAAGACGAGGCTGGTGATCGCCGACGACCACGCGATCGTGCGCCGCGGCCTGCAGTCGCTGTTCGAGCCGCAGCCGGACTTCGAAGTCGTCGGAAACGCGCGGGACGGCGCCGAGGCCGTCCGCTGCGTGCTCGAGACCGGCGCCGACCTTGCGGTGCTCGACATCTCGATGCCGCGCAAGACCGGACTGGCCGCCGCGCGAGAGATCACGCAGCGCCGCCCGCAGACCCGTGTGCTGATGCTGTCGATGCACGACAACGAGGAGTACTTCTTCGAGGCCCTCAAGGCGGGCGCGTCGGGCTATGTCCTCAAATCGGCGGCCGACCGCGAGCTCGTCGATGCGTGCCGAGCGGCGATGCGAGGCGAGCCGGTCATCTTCGGCGGCGCGGTCACCGCGCTGATCCGCGATTACCTGGACCGCGTGCGACGTGGCGAGGACCCGCGCGAGGAGCCGCTCACGCCGCGCGAGCTCGAGGTCGTCAAGCTCATCGCCGAGGCCCATACCAACGAGCAGATCGCCGAGCAGCTCGTGATCAGCCGCAAGACCGTCGAACGTCACCGCGCGAACATCCTCGAGAAGCTCGGGATGCGCGATCGGGTCGAGCTGACGCGCTACGCGATCCGGCGCGGCCTGATCGATCCCTGAGAGCCGATGCGGTCGACGTCATCGCCGAACGCCCGGACGCCGTCGCCCTGTCAGGCGCTGGACGTTCGGCGCGCCGATTCGCTGCGTCGACGGTAGATCCAGGTCGCGCTGGGCAGTTAGCGAATCGTGCTGCGCCGCGGTCGAGTCCGGAATCCAGGTCTGAGCGGGTCGGCGGGCGGCGCGGTCGCCTGCGCGTGTGCGGCGTTGACGGCGTTCCTCGGCGGCTGGCTTGCCGGCGGCGCGGGCATCGACGTCCCCTGGGCGCCGGCGTGGGACCTGCGCCTGGCGTTCGAGCTCGACGGCCTCGCCGCGCTGTACGGGGTGCTCGCCGCCGGCATCGGGGTCCTCGTCTTCGTCTATGCGTCGGCGTACGTGCCCCGCCATCTCGCGCATCAGGGGCGCTCTCGTCGCGAGGAAGCTCGCCTGCACGCCGCGATGGTGCTGTTTCTCGTCTCGATGCTGGGCCTGACGACGGCTCAGGACCTGATCTTGCTGTTCGTGTTCTGGGATCTCACGGCCGTCGCGTCCTGGCTGCTGATCGGCTTTGACCGCCACGACCGCGACGCGCGGCTGTCGGCGCTCATGGCGCTGCTCGTCACCGCGGTGTCGGCGGTGCTCATGCTGATCGGGATCCTCATGCTGCGCGCCGAGTACGGCACGACGCAGCTGCCCGAGCTGTTCGCCCTCGCGCGCCCGGGGACGACGGTCAGCGTCGCCGTCGGGCTGATCGCGGTCGCGGCGCTGGCCAAGAGCGCCCAGGTGCCGTTTCACTTCTGGCTGCCGCGGGCGATGGCGGCGCCGACGCCGGTGTCGGCCTACCTGCATTCGGCGGCGATGGTCGCGGCCGGCGTCTTTCTGCTGTCGCGGCTTCATCCGCTGATCGCGCTGGACGGCGATCTGCTCGATGGCCTGCTCGTCGTCGGGTTCGCGTCGATGGCGGTCGGCGGCGTCCTGGCGCTGGCGGCCGACGGCCTGAAGCGCCTGCTGGCGTACTCGACGATCTCGCAGTACGGATACGTCGTCACGATGCTCGGCGTCGGCGGCAGCAGCGGCGCCGCCGCGGCGTCGTTCTACGTGCTCGCGCACGCGCTGGCCAAGAGCGCGCTGTTCATGACGGCCGGGGTCGTGACCGAGGCGACGGGCGCCACGTCGCTGCGCGACGCGGGTGGCCTGGCGCGGCGCATGCCGCTGCTGGCGATCGCCAGCGCAGCAGCCGCCGCCGCGATCGCCGCGCTGCCGCTGACGATCGGGTTCTTCAAGGACGAGCTGTTCTTCAAGGCCGCGCTCGAGCGCGGCAGCGTCGTCGCGGCGCTCGCCGTCGCCGGTGCGGCGCTCACGTTCGCGTACATCATGCGCTTCTGGTCGGGGATCTTCCTCGGGCCGCCGCGGGCCGTGCCACAGCCGGTCGAGCGCCGGCTCGTGTGGCCCGTCGCGATCCTCGGCGTCCTCGCGGTCGCCGGCGGCATCGTCGTCGCCCCGTTCTCGAACCTCGCGCAGGACGCCGCGGCCGTGACCAGCGGCGGCAGCGTCAAGCTCGACGTCGCCTACCACCTCGACGCGCGCGCCGAGAACGTCATGGCGATCGCGGCCTACGCGCTCGGCCTGCTCGTCCTCGCCGTCAGGCGAGTGCTCGACGCGCCGCTCGCGCTCATCGAGCGCGTCGGCAATCGCTTCGGCCCGGAGCGGGCGTACGGCGTGAGCCTGCGCGGGCTGAACCGCATGTCGGATCGCCTGCACGACCTCGAGGTTCGCGACCTGCGCGCGCGCGTGGCGGCTGTCATCGTGCCGGCCGCCCTCCTCGTCGCCGTCGGCGTCGCTGTGACGCCGACGGAGGGGTCCTACCGGGTCGGCGACGTCCCCGCCGCCGAGGCGCCGCTCGTCGCCGCGCTCGCGGTCTGCGCCCTCGCGGCCGTCGCCGTGAGCGCCCCGCGGCACCATCTGGCGCTGGCGCTGACGCTGTCGGCGGTCGGTTTCGCGCTGGCGACGACGTACTCGCTGATGAACGCCCCCGACGTCGCGCTCGTCGCGGTGCTGATCGAGACGATCTTCGCCCTGCTGTTCGTCGGGGTGTTCGCCCTGCTGCCCGCCGAGGTGCTGCGACGCGAGGCGCAGTTGCGCCCGCACCGCTCGCGCACCGTCCGCGACGTCGTCATCGCCACGCTCTCCGGCGTCGTCACGACGCTCGTCGTCTGGGCCGCGTTCTCGCGCCCGGTGCCCGACGGCGGTATGGCCGAGCGGCATCTCGAGCTGGTGGACGACGCCCACGGCAAGGACGTCGTCACCGTCATCCTCGCCGACTTCCGCGGACTGGACACGCTCGTCGAGATCACCGTCGTCGCCGTCGCGATGATCGCCGTCAGCATGCTGCTCGCCCTGAGGCAGCGCGCATGACCACCGTTCTCACGCAGATGGTCGCGCGCGCGCTGCTCGCGCCGACGCTCGTGGTGGCCGCGGCGATCCTCGTCAAGGGCTATGCCGACGTCGGCGACGGATTCGCCGCAGGCATCGTCGCGGCGCTCGGAGTCCTGCTGCAGTTCGTCGCCTTCGGACGCGACGAGGTCGCGGCGGCGCTGCCCGTCGGCCACGCTCCCTCGGTGGCGCTGCTCGGCCTGAGCGTCGGCGTCGCGATGTTCGCGGCGCCGCTCGTGCTCGGGGGCGCCCCGCTCGAGCACTGGCCGCCGGCGGCGCAGGCGCCCGTGCACATCGGCTCGCTCGAGCTGATCACGGCCGTCGTCTTCGACGTCGGCGTCTTCTTGCTCGTGCTCGGCTCGGCGGTGACGATCATCGACGTCCTGACGGCCGCCGGGGAGGACCAGGCGTGAACCTCCTGTTCGCGCTGGTGATCGGCGTGCTGTTCGGAAGCGGTGTCCATCTGCTGCTCAAGCCCGACCTGTTCCGGGTCGTCGCCGGTCTGGTGCTGATCTCCAACGCGGCGAACCTGACGCTCATGGCGTCGGGCCTCACGCGCGGCGCGGCGCCGATCGGGCGGGCCCCGGGCGACCGCGTCGCCGACCCGCTCGTGCAGGCGATGACGCTGACCGCGCTCGTGATCGGCTTTGCGGTGACGGCGCTGCTGCTCGGGCTGTCGGTCTGCGTGTACCGTGCGCGCCACAGCGTCGACCTCGACGAGCTCTCGCGCCGGCAGGCCGCCGAGGCTGCGCGCAGGGAGGCCCGCGAGGCGCCCCACGACGAGGAGCACGAGCTCGACGAGCTCGACGAGCGAACGATCGCATACGACGAGGCGACGAGATGACGCTCGTCGCGCTGCCGCTCGCGATCCTCTGGCCGGCGGCGATCCTGCTCGCGCTGCTCGACGGTCGGCGTCGCGGGCCGGGGCTGCTCGCCGTCGCAGTGCTGACCGCGACCTTCGTCGCGCTCGCGGTCCTGCTCGGGCACGTCGTGGCGCGCGGCCCGCAAGACCTCGTCGCGGGTGGATGGGCCGCCGACGTCGGCATCCGCCTGCGCGTCGACGCGCTCGGCGGCGTGTTCGCCGTCGTCAGCTGCGGCGTGCTGCTGGCCTCGCTGCTGCAGGCCGTGATCACGGGCGTGCAGGCGCGGGTCGGGCCGGCGCTGACGCTGTTCATGGCGCTCGGGCTCACGGGGCTGTTCCTGACCGGCGACGTCTTCAGCTTCTACGTCTTCTTCGAGCTGGCGATGATCTCCGCCTACTCGCTGACGAGCGTCGGTGGCGGCGGCCGCCGCGTCAGCAGCGCGTTCATCTTCGCGATCGTCAACCTCGTCGGGTCGTTCTTGTTTCTGATCGCGATCGGCGCGCTGTATCGCGCAACCGGGACGCTCGAGATGCAGGCGGTCGCCGAGCGCGCCGCCCCGATCGACCCGACCACCGCGATCCTGATCGCGATCACGTTCTTCGTCGCGTTCGGGATCAAGCTCGGACTGTTCCCGTTTCACTTCTGGCTTCCGTCCGTCTACCTCGCCGTGCCTCCCCACGTCGCGGCGATGTTCGCCGGGGCGCTGGCGAACATCGGCGCGTACGGGCTGCTTCGCTTCGGCGCGGCCATCCTCCCGCGCGAGCTCGCGCTGAGCGCGACCGCGCTGATCGCGATCGGAACGGTGAGCATCGCCTACGGGGCGCTGCAGGCGATCGCCCGCCGCGACACGCGCGAGGTGCTCGCCTACTCGTCGATCGGCCATGCCGGCTACGTCCTCGTCGCGATCGGGCTCGGCGGACCGATCGGGCTGGCGGCCGCCGTCATCTTCAGCGTCGCCAACGCGCTCAACAAGACGCTGCTGTTTCTCGCCAGCGAGCTGCGCGGGCGCCTGACCGCGACCGCGTTCCTCGTCGGCGCGCTCAGCGTCGCCGGGGTTCCCCCGACGGCCGGCTTCTTCGGCAAGGCCGCGCTGTTCGAGGCCGGGATCGACGCCGGCAGCGTAGCCACCGTCGTGCTGCTGTTCGTCGGCGGCGCGCTGTCGTTCGTGTACCTCTTCCAGATCTACCAGCACGACCGCTGGCGCCCGCGGGCGGAACGTGAGCGCGAGATGCCGCGCGGTCGCGCGAGCCGCGGGCAGCGCGGCGTGGCGCTCAGCGTCGCCGCGGTCGTGCTCGTCCTCGGGCTGTGGCCCGAGCCGCTGCTCGCGATCGGCGAGCACGCCGCGGGTGAGCTCGTCTCGAGCGGCGCAGCGCGATGACGCGGCTGCTCGCAAGCGGCGTCGGGCTCGGGCTGCTCTACGTCCTGACGCTCGGCAGCGGCGACCCCGTGGATCTCGTGACGGGGGTGCTGCTGGGGCTGGTGCTGGCGGCGTTGCTGCGCAGGCGCATGCGGCCCGCGCCTGACGGGCGCCCGGGTTCGCCCGTCGCGCGCATGCTGTGGTTCTGGGTCTTCGCCGGCGCCGTGATCGCCGACGTCGCGCAGGGTACCTGGGACGTCGCGCTGCGCGTCATGCACCTGCGTCCCGTCGAGCACCCCGGGTTGGTGCGCATCCCGATCGGCCAACGCTCGGAGCGCGGGATCGCGGTCTCGGCGCTCGCGACGACGCTGTCGCCGGGCAGCGTGCTGGTCGACATCGACCGAGAGCGCGGCGATCTGCTGCTGCACGTCATCGACGCCTCGGACCCCGACGCGGTTCGCCGGCGGTTGCAGCGCTTCTACGAGCGCTACCAGCGGCGGGTGTTCCCGTGATCACCGACGTCATCTTCTACGCGGCGACGGTCTGGCTGGCCGGCCTGCTCGGGATCGTCGTGGTGCGCCTCGCCGCCGCCGCGACGACCGCCGAGCGGATCCTCGCGATCGATCTGCTGACGCTCATCCTCATCGGCCTGCTCGCGCTGACCGCGCGCCGCGATGGGCGCCCCTACGTCCTGGACACGGCGCTCGCCCTTGCGCTGCTGTCCTTCGTCGCGACGCTGGCCGCCTGCAGGTACTACGAGAGTCGCAGGCCGTTCTCGTGACCGCCGCGGTCACCGACGTCCTGACCGTGCTCGGCGTGGCGATCCTGACGATCGGCGTCTACGGCGTCGTGCGGATGCCCGACGTCTACACCCAGTTGCACGCGGCCTCGAAGGCGGGCTTTCTCGGCATCGCGGCGCTGCTGGCGGCGGTCGCGCTGCAGGGCGGCGGCGCGATCGTCGCGCGCGCCGTGCTCATCGTCGGGCTGCTGGCGTTCACCACGCCCGTCGCCGCCCATGCGATCGGCCACGCCGCGCGCCGCCGCGGCGAGCCGATGCGCACTCCGGGCGCAGTCGACGAGTCATGACGCGCAGGCGACGTGCGCCGCGGATGCAGCGCCGACCCCATGGTCGCCGCCGACTCGGCGCGATTACCTGCAGAGCAGCGCACGACCAAAGGAGGCACTTACTCATGGGCATTCTCGGCTGGATCCTGTTGGGCCTGATCGCGGGCGCGATCGCCAAGGCGGTGCACAAGGGCGACGAGCCCGGCGGCGTGCTCGGCACGATGGTCGTCGGCATCCTCGGCGCGATCCTCGGCGGGCTGATCGCGTCGGCGATCGGCATCGGGACGATCA
>JAHWJE010000005.1 GCA_019348575.1 Actinomycetota bacterium
TTCCGCGCCCGCGGCAGCCCGCCGGCACAGGTCGTGCTCGTCGACGACGTCCACACCACGGGGGCGACGCTGGACGCCTGCGCGCGGGCGCTGCGAAAGGCCGGTTGCCGGCGCATCAGCGCCGTCTCCTGGGCGCGGACGCCGGACGATCGTTCGCATTGAATGCGACCGCCGCCGCGCGTACCATCGGTTGCCCGCACGTCCGTTCGACAGAGAGGACTTCGAGATGCAGATCGAGGTCAAGGGCCGCAACGTCCCGGTCAACGACGAGCTGCGCGAGCTGGTGGAGCGCAAGTTCCGCAAGGTCGCCGCCCAGGTATCCGACCTTGCCCGGCTGGAGGTCGACTTGCGCGAGGAGCGCAACCCCAAGATCGCCGACTCCCAGATCGCTGCCGTGACGCTGTACCTCAAGCGCGCGACGCTGCACGCAGAGGGCGCCTCGCACGAGATGAAGCACGCGATCCGCATCTGCTCAGACGAGCTCGCGCGCCAGGTCAAGCGCGACCGCGACAAGCGCCGGCGCCGCCGCGAGGCGCGCAGCGCCGGACCGCAGCCCGCGGCGTAGCAGACGCGCCGACAGTTGGATGACGACGCGGCGGGCGCGGCCCGCCGCGTCGGTATCCTGACCCGCATGGCTCTCCTGGACCGCGCCCTCCGGATGGGCGAAGCCAAGCAGTTCAAGCAGTTCGAGAAGCGCGTCGCCCGCATCAACGACTTCGAGCCCGAGCTCGAGCTCGAGTCCAGCGACGAGCTGCGCGCGCGGATCGACGCGCTGCGCGAGCAGGCGCGCAACGGCGCCAGCCTCGACGCGCTCCTGCCGGAGACCTTCGCGATCGTCCGCGAGACCGGCAAGCGCGAGATGGGCATGCGGCACTTCGACGTGCAGCTGATCGGCGGCATGGTGCTGCACAGCGGCTCGATCGCCGAGATGAAGACCGGTGAGGGCAAGACGCTCACCGCGACGCTCGCCGTCGTGCTGAACTCGCTGCCCGGCACCGGCGTGCACCTCGTCACGGTCAACGACTACCTCGCCCGCCGCGACGCCGAGTGGATGAGCCCGATCTACAACGCGCTGGGCGTCGAGGTCGGCGTGCTGCAGAACATGCAGCCCCTCGAGGACAAGCTCGCCGCCTACGCCGCCGACGTGACGTACGGGACGAACTCCGAGTTCGGCTTCGACTACCTGCGCGACAACATGGCCGGCTCGCTGGAGGAGAAGGTCCAGCGCGGCCATCCATACGGGATCGTCGACGAGGTCGACAACATCCTCATCGACGAGGCGCGCACCCCGCTGATCATCTCGGGCTCGCCGGAGGCCGCCGGCGACCTCTACGGGCAGTTCGCAAAGCTCGCCAAGCGGATGGTGCCGGGCAAGAAGCCCGAGAGCATGGACCCGCGGATGAAGAAGGACTACGTCGCCGACTACGACTACGAGTTCGAGGAGAAGCACAAGACCGTCTCGGTGACCGAGCAGGGCGTCGCGAAGGCCGAGAAGTTCCTCGGCATCTCGCATCTGTACCGCGCCGAGAACGGGCCGCTCGTCAATCACCTCCAGCAGGCGCTGAAGGCCGAGTCGCTCTACAAGCGCGACGTCGACTACGCCGTCATCGACGGCGAGGTGATGATCATCGACGAGTTCACGGGCCGCATCCTCGAGGGCCGGCGCTGGTCGGAGGGCCTGCACCAGGCGATCGAGGCCAAGGAGGGCGTGCACGTCCAGGAGGAGAACCAGACCCTCGCGACGATCACGCTGCAGAACTACTTCCGGCTGTACAAGAAGCTCGCCGGCATGACCGGTACCGCCCTCACCGAGGCGACCGAGTTCATGAAGATCTACAAGCTGCCCGTCGTCGAGATCCCGACGAACCAGGCGATGATCCGCGCCGACAAGAACGATCAGGTCTACAAGACCAAGGCCGGCAAGTGGAGCGCGGTCAGCCGGGAGATCATCGAGCGCCACGAGGCGGGGCAGCCGGTGCTCGTCGGCACCGTCTCGGTCGAGGTCTCCGAGCTGCTGTCAGGCGAGCTCAGCAAGTGCGGCGTCAAGCACGTCGTGCTCAACGCGAAGCCGGAGTTCGCCGAGCGCGAGGGCGAGATCGTCGCCGAGGCCGGCCAGCCGGGCGCCGTGACGATCGCGACCAACATGGCCGGTCGCGGCGTCGACATCAAGCTCGGCGGCAACGCCGAGCACCTGACGCAGGTCGAGCTGAAGAAGCTCGGCCTCAAGCCGGGCGACCCGGACTACGAGGAGCGCTTCGCCGAGGTGCTGCCGACGATCGAGGCGCGCGTCGAGGCCGACAGGGAGAAGGTGCTCGAGGCCGGCGGCCTCTACATCGTCGGCACCGAGCGCCACGAGTCGCGCCGCATCGACAACCAGCTGCGCGGCCGCTCCGGGCGCCAGGGCGACCCCGGCGAGTCACGCTTCTTCCTGTCCGCCGAGGACGACCTCGTGCGCCTGTTCGCGGGCGACCGGATCTACAAGATCCTCGACCGCCTCGGCACCGTCGACGAGGAGGGCAACGAGGAGCCGATCGAGGCGAGCATGCTCTCCAAGCAGATCGAGAAGGCGCAGAAGAAGGTCGAGGAGCAGAACTTCCTGCAGCGCAAGCGCGTGCTCGAGTACGACGACGTCATGAACGAGCAGCGCCGGATCGTCTACAAGTTCCGCGACGAGATCCTCGAGGGCAAGGACATGGGCGTGCAGGTCCGCGAGGAGATCGGCAACGTCATCGAACGCACGATCGCCGAGTTCACGCCGGGCGACTTCATCGAGGACTGGGACCTCGACGGCCTCGTCACCGCGCTGGACGACATGTTCCCGGTCGCGATGATCTCGCCCGACGAGCTGGCGCCTGAGCAGACCGACCGCGAGCTGCTCGTGAGCAGGATCACCGACGACGCGATCGCGCTCTACGACGAGCGCGAGGAGGAGCTCGGCGGCGAGGTCATGCGGGCCGTGGAGCGCTACCTGCTGCTGCAGTTCATCGACACGCGCTGGCGCGAGCACCTGTACGACATGGACTACCTGCGCGAGGGCATCCACCTGCGCGGCTTCGCCCAGATCGAGCCGATCGTCGCGTACAAGAACGAGGCGTTCACGCTGTTCCAGGATCTGATGAACACGATCTGGGCGGACTTCACCCGAATGGTGTTCAACCTCGAGTTCGAGGCCGTCGAGCAGGGCGAGGAGGCCGCGCAGCGCTACGAGGGCAGCGCGACGTCCACGCGCCCGGGGCGCGTCTCGTACTCGGGCGGGTCGGCCGCCCAGCCGAGCGCGCTGGCGATCGCGGCGGGCGGCGGTGCCGCCGAGGAGTACTACGACGAAGCGGAGCTGCCGCCGCCGGTCGAGCAGCGCGTGCTCGCCGAGGAGGAGCAGCTCGGGCGCAACGACCCGTGCTGGTGCGGGTCGGGCAAGAAGTTCAAGAAGTGCCACGGCGCGTAGCGCCGTAGCGCGCGACGGCGCAAGCGGGCTGAGCAGCCCGCCCGCGCCGCCGTTTCCTCAGCTCGAGGGCCCCTGCTCGCGAACCTGCTGCGCGCTCTCCTGCGCGCTCTGCTTGAGCTGCTCGCCGTGCTCCTGCGCCGCCTGCTGCGCGGTCTGCGCAACGTCGTCCTTGGCCTGCTGCGCGTGCTCCTGCACGGTCGACGCGACCTCCTGGGCGACCTGCTTGCCATGCTCGACGGCCTCCTGCCCGGTCTGCATCGCCTGCTCCTTGACCTGCTCGGCCATCGGTCCGAGCTTCTCGCTCTCGACGCGCGTGCTCGGGATGAGCATGCCGGCGAGGAAGCCGAACGCGATCGAGCCGATCGCGAGGCCGAGGGGGTTCTCCTGCGCGATGCTCGCGCCGCGCTTGGCGGCGTGCTTGACGTCGCCGGCGCTCGGCGTCGACTCGTTGGCGGATGAGCCGCTTGCGCCGATGCGCTCCTTCATCTCGGTCGCCGTTCCGCCGATCCGCTCCTTCACGCCGGTGAACGTGCCGCTCACCTTCTCCTTCGTGCGGGACGGGACGTCGGCCTTGTAGCCGATCGCCTCGACGGTGTCGCCCATCCGCTCGCGCGTGTCCTCTATCTCCCGGCGGATCGTGTCTGGGTCTTGGCCCATTCGACGTCCTCCTTCACTGATTCGACGGTTTGCTCGGGGGCAGCAGGCGCCGCCTCCTGGATCTTGTCCGTGCCCTGCTGAGCAAGGACGGCGGCGACGGCGCCGTAGGCGAGTGCGACGATCAGCGCCGCCAGCCAGACGTGGTCGACCGCGGTCGCCAGCAGCGCGATGAGGCACGCGGTGATCGCGCCGAACGCGCCCAGCCCGAAGAGCGCTCCGGCGCCGATGAAGCCGGCGCCGAGGCCGGCGTGCTTGCCCTTCTGCGCCATCTCGGCCTTGGCGAGCTCGAGCTCCTGCTTGACGAGCGTCGACGTCTCCTGCGAGAGCTGCTTGAGCAGCTCGCCGACCGGCCGGTCGCGAAGGTCGTCGTGTGCGGGAGGCATCTACTGGCTCCCGAGGCTCGTCGCGCGCCCGTCGTCGAGCGCTGGGTCGACGGCGGCTCCGTGCGCGGTCTGCGCGGCGACCTGCGAGGTCGGCGCGATCGGCGCCGGCGGCGTGCCCGGCGCCAGCTGCGCATGCTGCTGGTAGCGACCGGCGCTGGACGCCTTCAAAAACCGCGACGCCGCGAGTCCGAGCGCGATGCCGCCCGCCACGACCGCCCACGGACGCCGACGGGCGAAGTCCTCAGCATCGCTGAGGATCCGGTCGGCGTCGGACTGCTTGAGGTACGACCCGATCTGCTCGGTGCGCTGCGCTGCCTGCTCGGCGACCTGCGCCGGCTTGTCCTTGCCCTGCTCGCGCAGCTGCTGCGCGACGGTGCGGATGTCGCCGGCCTGGCTCGAAAGCTGCTCACCGGCCTGCGTGCTGCGCCGGTCGACCTGCCCGCGAACTCGCTCGCGCGCCTGCCCGGCTGCGTTCTGCGCCTGCTGCTGTGCCTGCTGTGCGGCCTCCTGGACCTTCTGCTGCGGCTGCTCTCCGGCGGAACCGTCCGCCCTGGTCTGCTCACCTATGGCCACAGGCTCCTCCTTTCCTCTGAAGTTCGATCACCTACCGCCGGTGTGTCGGGCGGCTGATCACGGGTGACCCGCAATCGTGAGGCTGAAACGCGAACCGCAAGGCGAGCGCCGAAGACGGAGTGCCTGGGCGCCAGAAGGTCACGGCAGATCCGTCCGGGGCCGATCGCCGCTCCGGCGGGCTCGCGCACGAGGTCCGCGGCGACCAGCTGGTCGAGCACGTCCGTTGCCGGCGGCGCTCTGACCGGGTTTGGCATCGCCGGCTTTGGGCCATCATTTCCCCGTGGCGATGCGGCTGGTGGTGGACAACAGCACGGGAGGCGACGAGCAGCTGGCGGCGAGCGTGGCCGACGGGCTGCGCGCCCGTGGCTACGCCGTCGAGGTGCGCGAGCCCGAGGCCGCGTCGATGTTCGACACCTCGGTGCACCTCGTCTCCACGGGGATCGTGCTGCGCGTCGACGAGCGCCCGGAGCATTCGGCGCTCGGCGAGATCTCCGAGGTCGTGCGCAGCGCGCTCATGCGCCATCCCAGTCAGCGCCGGCGCACGCGCGCGGTGCCGCTCGCGGTGGGGCCGGGCGGGCAGGTGCTGACCTGGATCGACGTGTTCGACTGAAGTGCCGGTCCAGTGGGCCGCCCACAAAGCTGGGCGACCCACTAGCGTCGCGCGGCGTCGATCTCGGCGCGGAACGCCGCCGCTGGGTAGACGCTCGCCCCCGCCGCGCTGACCTGCTGGGCGAGCACGCCGTCGGACGTGACGACGCGCACCGAGCTCGGGTCGGGCTCCGCGCGCACGCGCCGCACGATCTCGTCGTCGGCCGAGTTCGGCCGCGGGCGCTGGGCGTGCGCGACCTCGACGACGCTCGAGCGGATCGGCGGGCGCGGCGGCTGCTCGAAGACGACGGTGACGTCGTCGCCGCCGGCCGCCGACCAGCGCTCGAGCAGGTCGACGAGGTGCACCATCGCCGCATGGCGGTCGCGCCACCAGCCGTCGGGGCGCGTGCCGATCACGTTCATGCCGTCGACGATCCAGCGCATCGCGGGCCGCCTGCTAGTCCTTGTAGGGATCGAACGTGTCGGCGGCGGCCATCGCCACACCGATCGGCGTGAGCCGGTGCAGGATCTCGATCGTGTCGCCGTGCGCGGCGAGCACGGCGTCCAGACGCTTGTAGGCCGCGGGCGCCTCGTCCGCCGCGCCGCCGCGCAGCTCGATGCCGCCGCCGGCGAGCTGCGCCCGCACGGCGTCGAAGTCGATCTCGCCCTGCTTGATGCGCCCGCGGCGCTTGGTCATGCGGCCCTTCGGGTGGCGCTCGCACAGCGTGAAGTGCTGATCGGCGCCGACGCCCGCGCGCTCGCGCTCGTGGCGGTACTGCGCCCAGGTGACCCACGTGTCGCAGTCGCGCTCGCTGCACTCCGCGCGGTTGCCCATCCGCCCCGCGGCCTTCGTCCGCGACATCACGCGTCCGGCGCCGTGGACCGTCGAGTACAGCAGCCCGGCGCCGTCCTCGCTGTCGGTGCCGCGCAGGATCACGGACGGCTCGCCCATCGTCGCGCCGACGAACCCCTCCTGTCCCGGGAAGGCGGGCGTGCAGCCCTTGCGGATCACCCAGACGTCGGTGCCCATGTGCTGCTCGCGCCAGGCGAAGTTGTGGTGGTTGTGCACCTCGTAGGTGGACGTCGCCCCGAGGATCTCGAGCACCTTGCCGACGACGACGTCGCGCCCGGCGTAGGCGTACTCGCCGGCGAGATTCATCGCGGCGATGTAGTCCTGGCCGAGCGCGGAGTCGACGTGCAGCAGCACGGGCGGCGAGTCCATCTCGCCGTCGGCGCCGCGCTCGGTGAACGCCCGCCCGGCGGCGAGTGCGAGGAAGCCCGACGCCGTCTTGTGCCCGAACCCGCGCGAGCCGAAGTGCACGCCGACCCAGACGAACCCGTCGTCCCCGGCGAAGAGGTCGACGTAGTGGTTGCCCGCGCCGACCGTGCCGAGCTGGTCGCGCGCCATCTGCACGAGCTTGCGCTGCGGGCGGAACTGCGCCTCGGCGATGGCGTCGAGCACCGGGTGCTCGACGGGCTCTGCGTTGCGTCGCCCGACGCCGAACGAGATGCGCCTGAAGACGTCGTCCATGATGCGGGGCAGGTCGGGGCGAACCTCGTCGACGAGGACGTCGGTGCGGACGGCCTTGTTTCCGCACGCGATGTCGTAGCCGACGCCGCTCGGCGAGATGTGCTCGGGATAGGCCAGCACGCCGCCGATCGGCTGCGAGTAGCCGACGTGGCCGTCGGCGCAGATCGCGGCCGCGACGGCGTCGCCGGCCTCGGCGCAGCGGCGCAGCTGCTCCACCGCGCGCGCCTCGACGTCGCCCTTGACCGCGATCGGGATCTCACCCATGCAGCACATCCTGACCGGCCGGCAGGCGCGTGGCCAGCCGGACTCGAACCGCGCCGGCGTCGGTTCGAACCCACGCAGCGCGACGGCCCTGATCAGAAGCAGCTCTTGCGCGCAGCCCCCGCGTGCTTTACGGTAACTCCCGCGATGACCTCCATGGCCAACACCTCGTACACGCTGATCGGCGCCACGTTCGCTGCCGAGCGCGTCTCGTGCCGGCCGCAGCCGGAGCTCGCACAGCGCACCGACGACGCGGCCAGCGGCGCCTAGCGGGAGGTCACTCACATGGCTCCCGCGACGCTCGCGGGAGCTGCGCTCCAGGCCCGGAAGGGGCGTGGAACGGCGTGGGACCGCGACTTGATCATCATCGCCATCCGCGAATGGGTGGCCACATACGGCGAGCCGCCCCGCGCGGCCGACTGGAACCCGTCCTCGGCGAAGTGGTCCGGGCAGCTGTGGCGCGTCGAGCGCTACCGCGCCGGCCGGGCCGACGGGTCGCCCTGGCCGGCGCTGAACTCGGCCAAGCGCCCCTTCGGAGGGTCGCTCAACGAGGCGATCCGGGCGGCGGGCTTCGAGCCGGCCAAGCCGGGACCGCGGCGGCGCACCGACGTCGACCCCGAGCAGGCGCACCGGGCCGTCACGAGCCCCGAGGCACGCGCGATGGTCGCTGCGGCACTTGCGCAGGCGCGCGAGGCCGAGCGCCGCATCGCGCAGCTCGAGGGCCGGCTCGAGCGGGCCGGTGAGCGTGCGGACCGAGTGATCGCCGAGCGCGACGCGGCACGCCGCTCCGGCCGCCGGGCATCCGCCAACCCCAAGGTCGTACGTGAGCGTGTCGTCGACGACGCCGCGGTCGCCCGCGCGCAGCGCCGGGCGGTCAAGGCGGAGGCGAAGGCCGACGTGGCGGTCCGCGACGCCCGCGAGAAGACCGCGGAGGCGCGGATGGACGCGGCCGAGGCGCGCACGGCTGCCAAGCGGATGGCGGCGAAGCTCGAGCGGGCGGAGGCGACGATCGGGACGCTGCGCGGTGAGCGCCGCGAGCTCAAGCTGGCGCAGGACCGGCTGGCGGACGAGCTCGTGGTGGCGCAGCGCCTGCTCGAGCGCGCACGTGCCGAGGCCGAGCGGACCCCCGCGGTCGTCAGCGTCCGCGAAGAGGCGCCCGAGGCGGGCGAGGTGCGGGTTGCGCAGGCCGCCGCCGCGCGCGATCGTCGCGCCGCCAACGAGGCCGAGCTGCGTGCCGCCCGCGCCGAGCGCGAGCTGCGGGAGACCGTGGCCGCGCTGCGCGGAGAGGCGCGCCGCCTGACCGCCGCCGAGCTCGCCGAGCTGCGCACGAACGGCCCTGGGGGCCCCGCCGTGATGGCGGAGGCGCTGAAGGCGCTCGCCGCGGCTCGCCGCACGAACAACCCGGCGCGCATGCAGGACGCCCTGCGGCGCGTCGCGCAAGCCGCCGTCACGTGGCAGGAGCGGATCTAGCGAGGTCCGTTCCTGCCGCTGCGGGGCCCTGCGATCTGCAGCAGATGCACATCACGAGCGACGGACGGACGATGACCGAGCTTGGACGCCTAACGGCGGACTTCCTGCCTGACGACCCATCAACACGGCCGGCGCGTGCGCGCGCTGCAACGGCGCCAAGCGCGACCTCGGGCTGCTCGCGTTCCTCTACCGCCGGCGCGCCAGCGCCACGACCGCCCGCCCCGGCGAGCCCGCGCGCACGACACAGCGAATCGTGCGCCGATGGCCTCATGAGGCCACCGCCCACCCCGGCCTCTCCAATCCCGTACCGACGATCGCGACGAGATGGGCGTCTGCATCGAGCCGCCCGAGTACGTCCTCGGGCTGCGGGCCTTCGAGCACTACGTCTTCCGGACGCAGGCGGAAGGCGTCCCCTCGGGGCCGGGCGACCTCGACCTCACGATCTACGGACTGCGCAGGTTCTGCCGGCTGGCGCTGAAGGGCAGCCCGACGGTGCTGCTGCTGTTCTTCGTCGAGGGCGAGCACCTGCTGGCGCGCACGCCGGCGGGCGAGCGGTTGCAGGCGCTCGCGCCCGCGTTTCTGTCCAAGCGGACCGGGGTCGCGTTTCGCGGCTACCTCGACGCACAGCGGCGCAGCCTGCTCGGCGAGCGTCACGCGACGCGCACGCGCGAGCTGTCGGCCGAGCACGGCTACGACACGAAGTACGCGATGCACGCGCTGCGGATCGCCGTGCAGGGCATCGAGCTGCTGACGGCGGGCCGGATCTCGCTGCCGGTGCGCGAACCCGACCGGTCGCGCCTGCGCGCGGTGCGCGCCGGGAGCGTCCCGCTCGACGAGGTGGTCGCGCGGCTTGACGAGCTCAGCGAGCGACTGCGGCGGCTGATCGACGCGAGCGACCTGCCGGCGGCGGGGGACAGCGAGCGCGTCGACGCGTTCCTCGTCGACGCCTACCGCGAGGCCTGGGATCAGCACTAGCGGGCGCCCGCCCGCCCCTACGGCCGCGCTGCCGGCAGCCCCGCCCGCACATGCCCCACGATCGCCGCAGCGGTGGCTGGGCGCAGCTGCGAGAACGTCCAGCGCTTGCCGTAGCGCGGCTGCACGCGCAGCCGTGCGTGCGCGCGGCGCGGCCAGACGAGGTCCTGCTCGGCTCCCACGGTGTCGCGGAAGCGCAGCGAGCGCACGCGGTTGGCGACGGCGTCGTCGAGCAGCCACAGCAGCCGCCGGTCGGTCACCGCGAGCAGGGTGCTGGGGCTGGCCCACGTGGCGGCCGGCGTGACGAGGTCGACGCGCTCCTGCGGCTCGAGCGCGTCGAGCAGCTCGCGGCCGAGCGCGCGCCGCATCGCGTCGGGCAGCCAGCTCCCGTTCGCCCCCGGCCCGCGCCTCGCGCCACTCCGACCGCGGGCGCTCGCCGCCGCGATCGGCGATCCCGCGCGCGGGCGCTGCGCGGAGCGCAGCAGCTCGTAGGCGACGTTGAGCTGGATCATCCGCGCCGCCCCGTGCTCGCCCGCACGATCGGGGTGCCACTGCTTGGCGAGCTCGCGATACGCGCGCGTGGCGTCGTCGAGCGAGGCGGCGGCGTCCAGGCCGAGCACGGCATACGGGTCCATCCGCCCATTGAAGCGATCCGCTGCCCGTACATCTGCCGGGCGAGGCGTGCCAGACAGCTCGTGGCCGCGGGGGCGATCGGCGCCCGCTCTATCCTGGCGTCATGGCCGCAACGCCGACCCCCGAGGGCATCCCGCAGCGCCTGGCTGCGATCCGCGCGCAGATGTCGTTGCTCGCGGACTACCTTTGACCCGACTGCGCTGAGCGAGCAGGTCGCCGAGCTGGAGGGCCGCATGTCCGAGACCGGCTTCTGGGACGACCAGGAGCAGGCCGCGAAGGTCAGCGCCGAGCACTCCCGCGCGGCGCGGCGGCTCGAGGAGTTCCGCACGCTGCTGGCCGACGTCGAGGACCTCGAGAGCCTCGCCGAGATGGCGCGCGAGGACGGCGACATCGAATCCGAGCTCGAGGGCCAGCTCGCCCCGGTCGAGCGGCGCCTGGAGGCGCTCGAGGAGCAGCGCCTCTTCTCCGGGCGCTACGACAGCGGCGACGCGCTCGTCACCGTCAATGCCGGCGCGGGCGGCACCGACGCGCAGGACTGGGCCGAGATGGTCCTGCGGATGCAGATGAAGTGGGCGGAGAAGCGCGGCTTCAACGTCGAGCTGCTCGAGCTCAGTCCGGGGGAGGAGGCCGGCATCCGCAGCGCGAGCTTCACCGTCGAGGGTGACAACGCCTACGGGATCATGAATGCCGAGGCGGGGGTGCACCGGCTCGTGCGCCTGTCGCCGTTCGATTCGGCCAACCGCCGCCAGACCTCGTTCGCGGGTGTCGAGGTGGCGCCGGTCATCGAGGATGCCGCAGAGGTCGAGATCGACGCCGACGACCTGCAGGTGGACACCTACCGCGCCTCCGGGGCCGGCGGGCAGCACGTCAACAAGACCGACTCCGCCGTGCGCATCACCCACCGCCCGAGCGGGATCGTCGTGCAGTGCCAGAACGAGCGCTCGCAGACGCAGAACCGCGACGTCGCGATGAAGATGCTGCGCTCCAAGCTCGTCGAGCGCGAGGAGCGACGGCGCGCCGAGGAGCTGGCCAGGGAGAAGGGCGAGGCGCAGGACGTCAACTTCGGCTCGCAGATCCGCTCCTACGTCCTGCACCCCTACACGATGGTCAAGGACCACCGCACCGATCACGAGATGGGCGACGCCAACCGCGTCCTCGAGGGCGACCTGGACGGCTTCGTGCGGGCGTATCTGCTGCGTGGCGCTACGCGCGGCTAGCGCTCTGGAGTTGTCCCGCCGCGGTCACTCGCGGGCGCACGATGCGCGCGCGGCTCAGTCGGGGCGCAGGACGAACAGGCCCTGCTCGATTCCGCTGACGATCACCGTGCCCGACTCGAAGTACGGATAGACGCTCCAGGCGCCGTTGAACTCCGCGTCGTCGTCAGGCGGATAGACGTCGAAGAAGGCGACCTCGCGCAGTTCGCCCTCGGCGACGCGCGAGCTGTCGAGGATCCGCAACCCGGCGCGGTAGTTGGCCTCGTACACGCGGTCGTCCTTCGTGTAGAGGTTGTGGTCGATCGCCGCGGTCGCGGCGCGGTGTGCGCCGATGACCCTGGGGGCGCGCAGGTCGCCGACATCGAAGATGTACGTCGTCGTGGGAACGCCGGACCGCTGCTCGTCGAGTTCGTCGCCCAGCAGAAAGAAGCGCTGATCCTCCGTCAGCCAGCCCTGGTGCGTGTAGGCGGCGCCCTCGTACGGCGTCCGCGACAGCGTCAGCGGGCGGCGCTTGTCGGTCACGTCGGCGATCGTGAGCGTGTCCTCGTTGGAGCTGAAGCAGATCTCGCGCCCGGCAAAGCGCGAGTCGGGGCCGCGGTAGATCACGCACTGCGTGTCGTGCGTGTAGCCGTCCTCGGCGACGCAGCCGGCGAAGACCGGGTTCTTCGGCGAGCGGATGTCGATCATGTGCAGCCCGCCGGCGCACGTGTCGGTGCCGACCGCGACCGGATGGTGGTATCCGCAGGCTTCGCATCGGCGCGCGTCTTCTGTCTCGATCGCGGTCGTCCCGTCGACTGAGCGCGGGAGTTGAACTCGAACGACTTCGTAGCGCGCACCCTCATGGTAGATGAGTGCGCCTGGTCCGAACTCGCGGATGGCAAGGAATCGCGGCCGTTGCAGGTAGTCGCCCTCGCGTGCGCCGCGTCCGGCGCTGGGTGGCGGGCAACGACCTGCAGCTGCGGCGTCGACGGACCGACGAGGGCGAGCGCCGCCTCGCCGGCGCCGAGGTCCTGCGCGAGCTCGTCGACCACCGCCGCCGCCATCTCGCGCGTGGCGACGGCGGCGGCCAGGACGGCGCTCAAGCGCTGCAGGCGCTCCATCCGCCTGCGCGCCGCGCGCTCACGCTCGCGCGCGAGCAGCAGCTCGCGCTCGTACTGGCGCCGATGCGTGGCATCGAAGACCGTCGTGCGCACCAGCAGCGGCCGACCGTCGTCATCCGTGCGCAGGACCGAGTTGACCAGGACGGGCAGCGGGCGCCCGTCGGCGCAGACGAGCTCGAGCGCGATCTCGCGCACCGCTCCCTGCATGCGCAGCAGCGGCGCGTAGTGCGTCTCGTGATAGATCCTGCCGCCCGGCGTCAGCAGGTCCTGGAAGCGGCGGCCGAGCAGCTCGTCGCGCGTGTAGCCCGTCCAGGCGAGCAGCGTGCGATTGACCTTGACGAGCTCTCCGCCGGGCGCGGCCGAGATGTAGCCGCAGGGCGCGTCCTCGTAGAGCTCGTCGTCCTGCTCGCCGGGCTCCGGCGCGCTCTGCTCCTGGGGCGGCGGCCGGTGCACCCGGTCTACAGGAAGGCGCGGATCTCGGCGATCAGCTCGTCGGGCGCGCTGAGGTTCGGGCAGTGCCCGCTCGCGCGCATCAGGACGAGCTCGCTGCGCGGAAGCCGCGCGTGGACGTACTCGCCGACGGCCTGCGGCGCGATCGCGTCGTCCGAGCACTGCAGGACGAGGGTCGGCGCCTGCACCGCCGCGAGATCGGCGCGGTTGTCGGACAGGAACGTCACGCGGGCGAAGTGCGCGGCGATCTCGGGGTCGGTGGCGCAGAAGCTGTTCGTCAGCTCCTCGCCGAGCTCCGGACGATCCGGGTTGCCGACGATGACCGGCGCCATCGCGCTCGACCAGCCGAGGTAGTTGCTCTCCAGCGAGTCCAGCAGGCCGTCGATGTCCTCGCGCGTGAAGCCGCCGACGTAGCCGTCGTCGTCGATGTAGCGCGGCGACGGCCCGACGAGCACGAGCCGGTCGAATCGCTCGGGCTCCGCGTTGGCGGCCAGCACGCCGACCATCGAGCTGACGGAATGACCGACGAAGACGGCGTCGGTCAGATCCAGCTCGCGGCAGATCTCCAGCACGTCCTGGGCATACCCGTCGAGCGTCGCGTAGCGCTCCACGTCCCAGGCGGTGTGGTCCGACGCGCCGAAGCCGACATAGTCGAAGACGACGACGCGGTGGGTCGCCTCGAACGCCGGGGCGACGAAGCGCCACATGTTCTGGTCACAGCCGAAGCCGTGCGCGAGGAGCATCGCGGGAGCGGCGGGATCGCCCGACACCTTGACGTTGTTTCTGTCCAGGACGCCCACGCCAGCAGAGCGTAGAGCAGGCGCTGGCGCGGCTCGCGACGCGCCCGAGCGACTACCTCCGGGCAGCGACCTTGATGAAGGCGGGGGTGCAGCTTGCGCGCCCCACGACGCCGACCCGCAGCCGGCCGCCCTTCCTGCCGATCTTGAGCACGAGCTTCGCGGTTCCCCTGGCGTTCGTCCGCGGCGCGGCGATCACCTTGCGGGAGTTCGCGCGCCGCACGGCGAGCCGCACGCGGCGCAGCGGCGGGACATCAGCGGCCGGGGCGAGAAACGTTCGCGGGCGCGCAAAAGTCGACGGCTACAGCGAGCCGCTAGGCCGTGCGCCGCAGCGGGTCGCCCAGCCGCGCCTGCGAGACCGCGATCGCCTCGGGATTTGCGTCCACGAGGACGAAGCGGCGGCCGAGCTCGCGGCAGGCGGCGCCGAGCGTGCCCGAGCCGCCGAACGGATCCAGGCACCAGCCGCCGGGCCGCGACGATGCCGCGACCATCCGCCGCACGACGCCGACGGGCTTCTGCGTCGGGTAGCCGGTCTTCTCGCGCGAGTTCGTCGGCACGATCGTGTGCCACCAGCAGTCGCTCGGGCGCTTGCCGCGAGCCGCCTTCTCGGGCCCGACGAGACCGGGCGCCATGTACGGCTCCCTGTCGACCTCGTCGTCGTCGAAGTGGTAGCGCGCGCGGTCGCGCACGTAGACGAGGATCGTGTCGTGCTTGGCGGGCCAGCGGCGCTTGGGGCGCCCGCCGTAGTCGTAGATCCAGATCAGCTCGTTGAGGAAGCACTCAGGGCCGAAGAGCTCGTCGAGCAGGATCTTGCAGCGATGCGCCTCGCGATAGTCGAGGTGCAGGTACAGCGTCCCGTGCGGGGCGAGCAGCTCGCGCGCGCGCTCCAGCCGCGGCGCCAGGAAGCCGGTGAGGGCCGAGGGCACCAGGGCCAGGCCGATGCCGAGCGGCGACCACCCCTCGCCGGCGAGCACGGCCGGTCTGAGCTCCAGCGCTTCCTGCGCTGGCGTGCTGACCGCCACTCCTCGCGCTACGCCGCCGCGCTGGCAGGCGTCGACACCGTGGACGAGCGCGTGCAGCGGCTCGCCGACGTGCTGGCCGAGGACGGGTTCGCGGCCTCGGCGCAAGCCGTCACCACGCCCGAGGGCGCCACCGTGCTCGAGCTGCGCCAGGACCACTGCGCCATCAAGGCAGTTGCGGAGCAGCACCCAGAGCTGTGCGCCTACGAGGCCTCGACCTTCAAGAACCTTCTCGGCGGGAAGTTGTCCCGCCGGCAGACGATCGCGGGCGGCGCGGACGCCTGCATCTGTCACATCACTCCCGTAGACAGCAACGACGACATCGGAGCAACGTCGCAATGAGCACCAAGGCTGAAGACCTCCAGCTCGGCAACTACAAGTACGGCTGGCATGACGAGTCGCGCTCTGTCTTCGAACCGAAGAAGGGCCTGTCCGCCGACGTCGTCGAGGAGATTTCCG
>JAHWJE010000060.1 GCA_019348575.1 Actinomycetota bacterium
GAGCGCCACGGCGCGCCCGACGTGGCGGCCGAGGTACAGGTAGAAATCGGAGTCGGCGTGGCGCTCGGCGGCGGCCCGGACGGGCGCATCGAGGCCTTCGATGAGCTCGCCGATGCGCGCGGGCAGCTGCTTGACGTCGGCGACGAGCTCGCTGCGCCGGGCGCGATCCATCGTCCCGCGCAGCTCGGCGAGGCGCAGCGCGAGCAGGTACATCGCGGCGACCTGGCAGACGAAGGTCTTCGTCGCGGCAACCGAGATCTCCTTGCCGGCCCGCGTGTACAGCACGCCGTCGGCGTCGCGCGTGGCCTGCGAGCCGACCTCGTTCGTGCATGCGAGCACGCGCGCGCCGCGGTCGCGTGCCAGCCGCATCGCGGCCAGCGTGTCGGCGGTCTCGCCGGACTGCGTGATGCCGATGACGAGCTCGCGCTCGGAGACGATCGGGTTGCGGTAGCGCCACTCCGAGGCGATGTCCATCTCGACGGGGATCCGCGCCCATTCCTCGATCGCGTAGCGCCCGATCAGGCCGGCGTGGAAAGACGTCCCGGCAGCGAGGATCAGGACCCGGTCGATGCCCTCGAGCAGCGACTCGTCGAGCTCTGCCTCGGCGAGGTCGACGCCGTCGGGGCGCGTCGTGCGGTCATAGACGGTCTCGGCGACGGCGTCGGCCTGCTCGTGGATCTCCTTGAGCATGAAGGTCTCGTAGCCGTCCTTGCGGGCGGTCGAGGCGTCCCAGGTCACGCGCTTGACCTCGCGCTCGATCGGCGTCCCGTCGGGCGCCAGGAACTCCACGCCGCCGGCCGTCAGCACGACGATCTCCTCGTTCTCGACGAACTGCACGTCGCGCGTGTAGGCGAGGAAGGCGGGCGTTGCAGAGCCCAGAAACTGCTCGCCGTCGCCGCGCCCGACGATCAGCGGGCACTCCTTGCGCGCCCCGACGAGCGTGCCGGGCTCGTCGGCGCTCATGCAGACGAAGGCGTAGTGGCCCTCCAGCTCGGCGTAGGCGGCGCGCACCGCCTCGACGAGGCTGCCGCGCGCCATGTGGTGCGACACGAGGTGCGCGATGACCTCGGCGTCGGTCTCGGAGGTGAAGTCCGCGCCCATGTCGCCGAGGCGCTGCTTGAGGGCGAGGTAGTTCTCGACGATCCCGTTGACGACGACGTGGACGCGGTCGCTCGTGTCGAAGTGCGGGTGCGCGTTGGCCTCCGTGACGCGGCCGTGCGTCGCCCAGCGCGTGTGGCCGATCCCTGTCGTCGCGGGCAGCTCGGCGATCGCGACCGCCGTGGCGGCGCCGTCCTCGCGCGCGTCGGGGCCGCTGCCGTTGCGCGCGTGCAGCACCGCCTCGCGCAGCTTGCTGAGGTTGCCGACCGCGCGGACCGATGCGATCTCGCCGTCGGCGAGGACGGACACGCCCGCCGAGTCATAGCCGCGGTACTCGAGCTTCTCCAGCCCGGCGAGCAGGATCTCCTGCACCGGACGCTGGCCTACGTAGCCGACGATGCCGCACATGCTCAAGAGATTAGGCGAGACCCCGGGAGATCCCTCCCGCTAGTTCAAGGGTGCACGGCTGCCGCGGCCTCGGCTTGCACGATCGCCACGAGCCGGCCGCAGACGGCGTCGGTCTCCTCCGAGCTCGGCGCCTCGACCATGACGCGCACGAGTTGCTCGGTGCCCGACGGTCGCACGAGCACGCGGCCGCGGCCCTCGAGCGCCGCCGACTCGGCCGCGGTCGCGGCGCGCAGCGCCTCGCTTGTCATCGCAGCGTCGCGGTCGGCGACGCGCACGTTGACGAGCCTCTGGGGCAGCTTGTCCATCGCGTCGCGCTCGGCGAGGTCGCGCCCGTCGAGCGCCTCGAGCGTCAGCAGCGCCGACGCGATCCCGTCGCCGGATGGCACGAAGCTCATGTCGATGATGTGGCCGGACTGCTCGCCGCCGAGGCCCCACCCGCGCTCGCGCAGCTCCTCGAGCACGTAGCGGTCGCCGACGGCCGTCGTCGCGACCTGAACGCCGGCTGCCCGCATCGCCGTGTGGAAGCCGTAGTTCGTCATCACCGTCACGACGACGCCGCCGCCCGCGAGCCGGCCGCGCGCGCGCAGGTGCAGCGTCGCGAGCGCGACGAGCTCGTCGCCGTCGACGACCGCGCCGTCGCGGTCGACGGCCAGCAGCCGGTCGCCGTCGCCGTCGAAGGCGAAGCCGACGTCGTGGCCGCCGTCGCGCATCGCCGCGACGAGGCCCTCGACGTGCGTCGAGCCGCAGCCGTCGTTGATGTTGCGCCCGTCGGGCGTCTCGGCGAGGACCGTCACCGTCGCGCCGAGGCGGCGGAAGATCTCGGGCGCGGCGCGGTACGTCGAGCCGTTGGCGCAGTCCAGCACGACGTCCAGCCCCTGCAGCGAGAGATCGGCGAAGCGCTCGTGCAGCGCGCGCAGGTAGTCCTCGGTCGTGCCGTGCAGGTCGGTGATCGAGCCGATGCGATCCGGCGGACCGGCGCGCCGCGGCTGCTCCAGGCGCTGCTCGATCGCGAGCTCCGTCGCGTCTGACAGCTTGAAGGCGTCGGCGCCGAAGAACTTGATCCCGTTGTCCTCGAACGGGTTGTGCGAGGCCGAGATGACCGCCGCCAGATCGAAGCCGAAGCGCCCGATCAGCAGCGGCGCTGCGGGCGTCGGCAGGACGCCGCCGAGCAGCACGTCGCCGCCCGCCGACGCGATCCCCGCGGCCAGCGCCGCTTCGAGCATCGGCCCGGACTCGCGCGTGTCGCGGATGACGAGCACGCGCGGATGCTCTCCGGCGACCTCGCGGGTCGCGGCGGCGCCGAGCGCGAGCGCCAGCTCGGCCGTCAGGACGTCACCGGCGACGCCTCGGACACCGTCGGTGCCGAAGAGCTTGCGCATCTGAAGGGCGATCAGCGCTTGGAGAACTGCGGCTTCTTGCGGGCCTTCTTGAGGCCGGCCTTCTTGCGTTCCTTCACGCGCGGGTCGCGCGTCAGGAAACCGCGGCGCTTGAGCTCGCCGCGCAGGTTCGGGTCGGCTTCCAGCAGCGCGCGCGAGATCCCGTGGCGCAGCGCGCCGGCCTGGGCGCTGACACCGCCGCCGTGCACGCGCACGACGACATCCATCCGGTCCTCGTAGCCGACGGCCTCGAGCGGATGGCGGATGTTGCGACTCAGCGAGGGGCGCGGGAAGAACTCGTCCAGCGGCTTGCCGTTGACGGTGTACGAGCCGCTGCCGGGACGCAGGATCACGCGGGCGACGGCCGTCTTGCGCTTGCCGGTCGCGCGGTAGCGCGCGCCTGAGGCGAGGTCGATGACGGCGGCGACGGGCTGCTCGTCCTGGCGATCCTCCTCGGCGGCGAGGGCTTCGGCGAGCTCGTACTCGTCCATCTCCTCGCGCGCCAGCGGGTCGGCGCCCTCGGCGACGATGTCGACTTCGAGGTCGGCGCCGGGGATCGCCGGCTTGACACGCGGAGCGGGCTCGTCGTCGTGCTCGTCCTCGGCGTCGTCGAGGTCGGGCGCGGCGGGAGCGGCCGCGGCAGGTTGTTCGGCGGGGGCGGAGGCGTCGGCCTCCGGAGTGTCGGCCGCCGGCTCCTCGGCCTCGGGCGGCTCGGCGCTCTCGGTCAAGAGTGCAGCTCCATCGGTTGCGGTTTCTGGGCCTGGTGGGGATGCTCGGGCCCCGCGTAGATCTTGAGCTTCGTGAGCTGCTTGCGGGCCAGGCGGTTGCGCGGCAGCATGCCCTTGACGGCGAGGCGCAGGACCTCCTCCGGGCGACGCTGAAGCATGTCGTCGAGCGTCCGCGCCTTCAGCCCGCCGGGGTAGCCCGAGTGGCGGTAGTACATCTTGGCGGCGCGCTTGTTGCCGGTGACGGAGATCTTCTCCGCGTTGACGACGACGACGAAGTCGCCCGTGTCGACGTGCGGCGTGTAGGTCGGCTTGCGCTTGCCGCGCAGGGCGTCGGCGATCTGCGTCGCGAGACGGCCGAGCGTCTGCCCGGTGGCATCGACGACGAGCCAGTTGCGCTCGCGGTCCTTGGCGTTGGCTACGTAGGTCTTCATGGCGTGAAAACGCCACGCGGCCCTCCCGCGCGGCGCGGACAAGGATAGGACATCGCGATCGGCCGTGGGACGCGGCGCCCAGGACGCCCTCGTGCCGCGCGATCTTCCTCCGGCGCCTACAGCTGACAGGGCTGCCCGGCGCCGCCGAGCCCGGCGGCAATCGCCCGCGTGTTGAAGCGCAGCGCTCCGATGTAGGTCTCCCCCGCGCTGCCCTGCGCGCCGAGCGTGTCCGCATACAGCGCCGGCCCCACGCGCGCGCCCGCCTCGCGCGCGATCGCGCGCGTGAGCTTCGGGTTGACCGAGCTCGCCGGGAAGATCGTCCTGACGCCCGCCGCGCGGATCGTGCGCACCAGGCGCGCCACCTCTCCGGCGGAGGCCTGCGCCTGCGTCGATCGCGCCGGGATGACGGTGCCGATCACGTCGAGGTCGTAGCGCGCGGCGTAGGGGCCGAGCGCATCGTGGTCGGTCACGAGCTTGCGACGGGCGGCGGGGATCTGGCCGATGCAGGCGGCGATCGCGCGATCGAGCTCGCGCAGCTTCGCCACGTAGGCGGCGGCGTTCGCCGCGTACGCCGCGCGGCCGTCCGGGTCGGCGGCCGCCAGCGCGTCGCGGATCTCCTGCACCGCGGCGATCGCGTTGCGCGGGTCCTGCCACCAGTGCGGATCGGTCGCGCCTTCGCCGCGCCGCGTCCGGAGCGCGTCGCTCAACGTGACGACGTTCGCAGCGGAGCCCGCGTTGCGCACGACTGCGTCGAGCCACTCGTCGACTTCGCCGCCGGAGCGCAGCACGACGCTCGCGCCGCCGACCGCCTTCACGTCGCTCGGCCGCGGCTCGTACTCGTGCGGATCGGAGTTGGGCCGCAGGATCTGGCGCACGGCCGCGCGCTCGCCGGCGACCGCGCGGGCGAAGTCGCCGAGCTGCGTCGTCGTGGCGACGACGGTCGTCGCGTCGCCCGAACCGCCCGCGACGCCGCCGGCGCCGCACGCGGCGAGGACCACGGCCCCGAGAGCGGCGGTGAGCGCGACGATGAGCGCGCGGGGAGCCATCGCCGCCCACGCTAGCAAGAATGATTCTCGTTTGTCTCTACGACGGGCTCAGACGGGCCGCAGCTTGCCCTTCAGAGGTGTCGCGACCCAGAGCAGCGCGGCGAGCAGCGCATGCTGCCGCAGCAGCAGATGCCGGGCGCGTCCGCCGGCGGCGCCGAGCTCGCGGACGAGGTTCGCCTGCCAGGGCGCGAGGTAGCGCCGGTAGTCACCGGCGCGCGCGGAGTCGTCGGCGGCAGCGTCGATCGAGCGCTGCGTCAGCTGCGGCAGCTCGCGGTACTGGCGCATGATCTGCGGCCCGTCGGTGCCTGGCGCGCGGTCGAGCAGCTGCGTGCCGGCCGGTGCCAGCACGGCCGGAAACGACAGCGCGAAGCCCAGCACGAACAGCCCGGCGGCGAGCTTGAAGCGCACGGCGTGGGCGCCGATCCACGGCGCGAGCGCGACGAGGACGAGCGCGACGCCGGGGATCAGCAGCCGCGGGCCCCAGCTCCAGCCGCCCTGCCACGACCACCAGGTGGCGGCGAGCACGAACGTCGTGCCGAAGAGCGCGAGCAGCAGTCCGGCGATGGCGCGGTCGCGGCGCCACAGCGCGACGAGCGCCGGCGGCACGAGGACGATCGCGGGAGCGAACAGCACGACGGACTTCTCCGGCGAGAGCAGCAGCCCGCCCGCGCCGACGAGCAGCGGCGTCGTGAACCCCGGATCCGCCGGCGGCCGGTAGCCGAACTCGAGCGCGTCCTGGAAGCGGTGGTGGTTGTACGCGGCGGTGACGAGCGCTGCGATCACGAGCGGCGGGAACGTGCGCGCGATCGCCGCGATCCCGCCGCCGCGCAGCAGCAGGAACGACACCAGCAGCGGCGCGAAGACCGCCGACTGCGGCCGCGCGAGCACCGCGAGGGCGAGCGCCGAGCCGGCCTGCACGGGGCGGCCCGCGAGCGCGCGCTCGACCATCACGACGACCGCGAGCGCGACGAGCGGCTCGCTGAAGAAGTCGCGCCCGTAGGGGAGCAGGAACGTCCCCAGCACGGTGCCCGCCGCGACCAGCCCGGCTGCGGGGCGCGGCGCCCCGAGCCTGCGGCCGAGGAGGTACAGCGCGCCGACGAGAGCGCCGCTGATCAACGGCATCAGCGACGCCGCGGCGGCCGCCTCGAGGAGATCCACGCGGCCCGTGACGGCGCCGACCGGCTGGACCAGCGCGACCGGCACGATCGACAGCAGCGGCAGCAGGATGCCGTACTTGGAGTAGTGCGTGACCCCGTCGTGGCCGGGCACGCCGAGCTCGGGCGGCACCGACAGCGAGCCGTGATGCACGATCGACTGCGCGACGGCGAGCATCGAGCTGCCGTCGAGGACCGTCACCTGCGCCTGCCCGACGAGCAGGAGCAACAGAGCGACGGCGCCGCCCAGACGCAGCGCGACACCGCGCTCGTCGCGGTCGTCGCGGTCGTCGTTCATCGCGGGCGAATGTAGCCAAAGCCGCTTGCGCCGGCGCCCCGACCACCTGCTCCGGTTGAATGGCGCCATCGGCGTCTCGTTTCTCATCCCGGCATACAACGAGTCGGCGACGATCGGGGAGGTCCTGCAGCGCATCGACGCGCTCGGTCTGGACGCCCAGATCGTCGTCGTCGACGACGGCTCGACCGACGCGACGGCGTCGGTCGTCGAGGCCTACGCAGCAGGGCGCCCGCACGTCGAGCTGCTGCGCCAGGCCAACCGCGGCAAGGGGTCGGCGGTACGCCTGGCCGCCACCCGCATCACGAAGGAGATCGCGGTCATCCAGGACGCCGACATGGAGTACGACCCCGCCGACGTCGTCGCGCTGATCGCGCCGATCGAGCGCGGCGTCGCCGACGTCGTGTACGGCTCGCGGCTCAGCGGCGGCGCGCCGCAGCGCGCGTACCTCTTCTGGCATCTGATCGGCAACCGCGTGCTGTCGCTGCTGACGGGCGTGCTGTTCAACACGACGCTGAGCGACATGGAGACCGGCTACAAGGCATTTCGCTCCGAGGTGCTGCGCTCGCTGCGCCTGACACAGGACGACTTCGCGATCGAGCCGGAGATCACGGGCGAGGTCTGCCGCCGCAAGCTGCGCATCTACGAGATGCCGATCGCCTACTACGGACGCACCTATGCCGAGGGCAAGAACATCACCTGGCGCGACGGCTTCAAGGCGATCGGCGTGCTCGTCCAGGTCCGGCTGCGGCGGCGGTGACCGCCCGCCGCGGCCTGCGGCCGCTGCTCACCGCGACGGCGATCGTCGTCACGCTCGCGGCCATCTACTTCGCGGTGCGCGGCGTGGCGCTCGACGAGACGCTCGACGCGCTCGCCGCCGACCACGAGCGGGTGCACGTCCGCCACATCCCGAACTCGGGCTGGCCGGGCAGACCGCGCAACATCGGCATCGACATGGCCCGCGGCGAGTTCGTCTTCTTCGTCGACAACGACGACTGGCTGGGCCCCGAGGCGCTCGAGCGCCTCTACGGGTACGCGACGCGGCTGGGCTCGGACATCGTCATGGGCAAGGTCGTCGGTCACGGCACCCAGCGGGTCCCGCGCGGCATCTTCCGCCGCAACGAGGAGGACGTCGACCTCGAGTGGCGCCCGCTGCTGTACCTGCTCTCGCCGCACAAGCTCTTCCGCCGCTCGTTCCTGGAGGAGCACCGGCTGCGCTTCCCCGAGGGCAGGCGCCGGCTCGAGGACCACGTCTTC
>JAHWJE010000061.1 GCA_019348575.1 Actinomycetota bacterium
GGTCCTCACAGGCCGGTCTACAACCAATGTACCAACGCCACGGGCGTGATCGGAGCCCCGAGCCGAGCGAACCCGGGCTGCTCCTTCTCTACGGCCTAGATGTAGTACATCGCGACCCCCGCCGCGCGCGCCTCGCGCTCGACGACGTCGGCGATCGTCGTCGCCGACAGGACGTCGCGCGCGGCGGCCGCGGCATCGCCGAAGATGCCCGGCGCGTCGCGGCCCAAGGGGCCCTCCAGCAGCTCGACGACCTCGAGCACGGTGATCTGGCCCGGCGGGCGGGCGAACGTGTAGCCGCCCTTGACCCCGCGCTGGGACTTCAGGATCCCCGCGCGGCGCAGCGTGGCGAAGAGCTGCTCGAGAAACTGGGCGGGGATGTCGCGGCGGCGGGCGAGCTCGCCGATCGGGACGGGACCGTCGCCGCAGCGGCCGAGCTCGGCCAGCGCCTGCAGGGCGTACGGCGACTTGGTCGTGATGGAGATCATCGGGTGCTCACTAGCCTCAGGGTATGGAACCGGTCACGCGCTACGGGCCGCCGCTGGCGGTCATGGCGCTCATCTTCGCGCTCTCTGCGACGCCGGACCTCAGCTCGGGCCTCGGCGCCTGGGACATGCTGCTGCGAAAGCTCGCGCACATCACGATCTTCGGCGTGCTGTGGCTGACGCTCGCACGCGCGATGTACTGGCGCCGGCCGATCCTCGCGAGCGTCATCGCGATCCTCTACGCGATCAGCGACGAGGTGCACCAGTCCTTCGTCGACGGCCGTCACGGCTCGCCGGTCGACGTCGCGATCGATACGGTCGGCGTGGGGCTGGCGGCGCTGGCCTGGATCGTCGTGACGCGCAGGCGCAACATCGTCACCAGCGGCCGCGCCGCGTCGGCCGGTTGAGCGTGTCCGCCAGCGCGACCCCCTCGCCGAGCTCGCGCTCGCGCTCGATCTCCGCGTTGAGCTCGGCTCCGAAGAGCAGCGCGACGTGCGTGATCCACAGCCACGCGACGAGCAGGATCGCGCCGGTGAACGCACCGTAGATCGCCCCGATGCGGGCGGCCTGCGAGATGTACTCCGAGAAGCCGACCGACGCCGCGAGCCAGAGCATGACGCCGACCGCCGCGCCGGGAAGCACGGCGCGAAACGAGCGCTGCTCGACGTCGGGCGTCACGTAGTAGATGAAGGCGAACACGAGCATCGCAACGGCGACCGCGGCCGGCCAGCGCACGACGTTCCATGCCTGTGCCGCCTGCGGCCCGATGCCGATGAAGCCGAGCAGATCCTGCGCGAATGCGCCGCCCACGAAGACGAGCACGAGGCTGATGAGCACGAGCGCCATCAGCACGAACGTCGAAGCGACGTCGATCGCCTTGCGTCGCAGGAAGCGCCGGCCGCCGTCGGCCTCGAGCACGACGTTCAGCGCGCGCCGCGCCGCCTCCAGCGCACCGGTCGTCCCGTACAACGCGAACGCGACGCTGATCACGAGCGCCGTCGTCGCGGTCCCCTGGCTGCGCAGCGCGCCGCGCAGCGACCTGTCCAGTGGCACGAGCGCCGACGACGGCACCACGTCTCGCAGGTAGCCGATGATCGCGTCGTAGGTGGCGGGGTACTGGCCCAGGAGCCCGAGCAGCGAGAGCGCGATCAGCGCCGCAGGGAACAGCGACATCAGCGCGTAGTACGTGAGCGCCGCCGCGTGCTGCGTCATCTGGTCGTCGTAGAACGCCAGCAGCGTTCGCTTGATGACCGCGCCGCTGCGCTTCATCTGATCGTGCGAGACCGCCGGCTACGGGTCAACCTCGCCAGGACGCTAGCAATCGTGCGCGACCGCAAGGACGAGCGGGCCGATTGGCGCTATCGTGCCGGATTCGGCAGACCCTAGGAGGAGCTGTATGGCCCGCCCCATCATCCTCGGCATCGTCGGCGACTCGGCCGCCGGCAAGACGACGATCTCGAAGGGACTCGTGGAGATCCTCGGGCCCGACAACGTCACGCACATCGGGACCGACGACTACCACTGCTACGACCGCGCAGAGCGCGCCGAGCGCGAGATCACGCCGCTGAATCCCGACTGCAACTACATCGACATCATGTCCCAGCACGTGCGCCACCTGCGCGACGGCGAGCCGATCCTCAAACCCGTGTACAACCATGGCGACGGGACGTTCGGCCGGCCGGAGTACGTCCTGCCGAAGCGCTTCGCGGTGATCGAGGGCTTGCTCGGCTACTACACGTCGGAGCTCTGCGACGCCCATGACGTGCGCGTCTTCCTCGACCCGCCCGAGGAGCTTCGCCGCGAATGGAAGATCAAGCGCGACACGTCCAAGCGGGGCTACAGCGAGGAGCAGGTCCTCGCCGAGCTCGACAAGCGGGAGCCCGACTCCGCGGCGTTCATCCGCCCGCAGAAGCGCCACGCCGACATCGTCGTCTCCTTTCAGCCCGGCGAGGACAGCGAGAAGCTCGACGCCGAGGTGACGCTGTCCGACGGCCTCCCCCACCCCGACATGTCGGTGCTGCTCGAGGAGGGCGGCGACCACGGGATCACGCTGAGCGAGGAGCGCTCCGGCGACCGTCGTCTGTTCATCCCCGGCGACCTCGATCCGGAGGTCGGGGCGGCGATCGAGGAGGGCATCTGGGAGAAGATGCACTTCGCCCAGCAGCTTCGCAGCGAGCGGCTCGGCGAGTTCACCGTCGGCGACGAGAAGCATCGCTCCGAGTCGCTGGCGCTCGTCCAGGTCCTGATCCTCTATCACCTCGTCACCGCGAAGGCCACGATCGCGGTCGGCGGCGACGAGGCAAGCGGGCGGACCGACGACCCGTCGCCAGCGCCGAACGCCGCCGCGCCCGCCGCGTAGCGGCGCGTCGCCGGCGACGAAGCCGAGTCTGCCGCTCGACGCCGGGGCGGCAGCCTCCTACAGCCAGCCGCGCTCGGTGGCGATCAGGACGGCCTGGGCGCGGTCGACGGCGCCGAGCTTGCCGTAGATGTTGTGCAGGTGGGTGCGCACGGTCGAGGTCGACAGCTGCAACTCGGCCGCGATCTGCTTGTAGACCTTGCCCTCGGCGAGCCGCCTGAGCACCTCGACCTCGCGTCCGGAGAGCGGGCACGGATCGATCTGGCGCGGGCGGCCGGAGCGCGGGTAGGGCAGGTCGTACATGACCGCGCGCAGCTCGGCGGCGCCGAGCCCGACTGAGCGGGCGACCTTCAGCAGCGAGTTGGGGGAGATCTGGTCGCCCTGCGTGTAGTGGGCGAGCATGTCGGCGAGGCGAACGAAGGCGGCCTCTCCGGTCGCGTCCTCGGAGTGATGGCGCTCGATCGCCGAGGCGACGGCGCCCGGCAGTCCCCAGCGGCGAGCCAGGACGCCGCCGACGAGCGCGTGGTCGACGCCGAGCTCACGGCGCTCGCGATGCACCCGCTCCTCCGGCGTGCGGGCGTTGCCGTGGACCTGCGACGGATAGCCGGGGTAGGCGTGCGTGAGGACGAGCTTGCCGATGTCGTGCAGCAGCGACGTGACCATCAAACGGTCGCGGTGCTCGTAGCCGGCTTCCTCGGCGAGGCGGTCGGCGGCACGCTGCGTGGCGACGCCGTGCAGGCGGAAGCGCTCGGGGGCGGTGTCCCACAGCGTCGAGCGCTCGAAGAAGTCGAAGGTCCGGGTACGGCTCGCGAGGGCCTGGACGCATTCGGGTGAGAGGAGCTCGACGGCCGTGACGACGGACTCGACGCGGCCGCGGCGGCGGTCGTCGAGCTGGTTCGCCATCCGCAGGACGGCGATGACGAGGGCGATGTCCGATTCGATCGCAGCGACGACGTCGGCCGGCGAGATGCGCTCGGCGCTGAGCAGGCGCAGCAGCCGGTTGCGCGACTCGGCGAGCGCCGGGTATGCCTCGAGCGCCTCGAACGCGGCGGTCAGGCGGCGGCCGTGGCCTTCGTTGTGATGGCGCTGTACGGGCGCGCTGCTGGCACGCTGTACGGGCGCGCTGCTGGCGCGCTGTACGGGCGCGCTGCTGGGCTGTGCGGTACGAGCGGGTGAGGTGATCATGAGGGGCGGTCCCTGCTTCCGGGTCGGGATCGTCGGGGCACTCCCCGTATCGGCAGCCGTGGACAGATGGTTGAGGCCCGATCGCGGACGCGTTATGCGCGCAGGGCTCGCTCGATCCGCGCGAGCGACTCGTCGCGGCCCAGGACCGTCAGCGTCTCGAAGATCCCCGGCGAGACGGCCGTCCCGGCAAGCGCGACGCGGATCGGCTGGAAGACCTGCTTGGGCTTCACGCCGCGGGCCGCGACGACGCCCTCGAGCGCGGCCTGGACCTCGCCGACCGTGAACGGGTCAAGCGGCTCGAGCGCCGCGCGCACGTCGGCGAGCACCGCGCGGCCGCTCTCGTCGAGCCACTTCTCGCGCGCCTGGGGATCGTCGGCCGGCCCGTCGAAGATGAACCCGGCGAGCGGCTCGAAGTCCGCGAGCGTCTGCATCTTCTCCTGCGAGATCTCGACCGCGGCGCGCAGCCCGCTGCGGCCGGTGAACCGCTCCAGGCGCGCGGTCAGCTCGTCGGTCGGCAGCGCGCGCATGTAGCGCCCGTTGATCCAGCGCAGCTTCTGATGATCGAAGCGCGCCGGGTTCTTCGAGACCCGCTCGAGCGAGAAGCGCTCGACGATCTCGTCGCGGCCGATCTCGTCGATCAGGCGCTGCTCGCGCGTTCCCTGCGAGCCGCTGGGCGAGCGGGTATCGGCGGCGAGGCGGTCGAGCTCGACGAGCACGGCCTGCAGCGTGAGGGCCATGTTATCGCCGGTGTCGCCGTCGGCGACCGGGAAGACGTTGAGGTCGTTGATCTCCTGACGGCGTGACTCGAGGTGCGCGAGGGCGCCTTCGACGACGGCGCGGAAGCGAACGAGGCTGGGATCCATGTGTGACGTCGACCGATGGTCGCCGCGTGCGGCGATCGCAGGGCGAGAACCGTACCTCGCGACGGTCGCCGCGCGGCGGCCAGCGGCGATGCTAGACGGCCTTCTGGACCTTGCCGGCCTTCAGGCAGCGCGTGCAGACGTACACGCGTCGCGGTGCGGAGCCGATCAGCACCCGCACCTTCTGGAGGTTCGGGTTGAAGCGCCGCTTGGTGGCGCGCATCGAGTGGCTGCGGCTCTGGCCGAACGCCGGCTTCTTGCCGCAGCTGTGACAGACCTTGGCCATGGCGAGGAGGCAGTGTAGTCGGTCGCAGATCAAGCAGCCCGCCCGGGTTGGACGGCGGGCGGCGGCGGGTATCTTCATCGGGCACTGATGCCGCTGGCCTCGCACATCCAGCTGCCAGAGCGCTACCGCGTCACGCGGCACATCGCGAGCGGCGGGATGGCATCCGTCTGGGAGGTCGAGGATCTCCTGCTCGGGCGGGTCGTGGCGGTCAAGGTGCTCGGCGCCCAATTCGCCGCCGACGCGGGCGCGCGTGCTCGCTTCGCGCGCGAGGCGCGGACCGCAGCGCGCGCCGCCGACCACCCGCACATCGCCACGATCTACGACATCGGCGAGCACGGCGAGGACGCGTTCATCGTGATGGAGTACTTCAGCGGCGGCACGGTCGCCGATCGGCTGCGAGCCGCGAGCAGCGCCGGCCGCCGCGTGCCGCGCGATTCGGCGCTGCGCTGGCTGCGCGAGGCGGCGAGCGGGCTCGATCACGCGCACGCCGCGGGAATCGTGCACCGCGACGTCAAGCCGGCGAACCTGCTGCTCGACGGCCGGGAGCGGCTCGCCGTCGGCGACTTCGGGATCGCGCGCCTCGCCGATGACACGCACATGACGCAGACCGGCCAGCTGCTCGGCACCGCCGCCTACCTCTCGCCCGAGCAGGCGCTCGGGCAGCCGGCGACGGCGGCCAGCGACCGCTACGCGCTCGCCGTCGTCGCCTACGAGCTGGTGACCGGCACGCGCCCGTTCGCCGGCGGACCCCCCACCGCGCAGGTGCGCCAGCACGCCGAGGCCCAGCCGCAGCCGGCCAGCGAGGCCGCACCCGACCTGCCGGCCGCGATCGACCGGGTCTTCGCGCGCGCCCTCTCGAAGGATCCGGGCGAGCGGCCGACGTCGGCCGCCGAGCTCGTCGACGAGATCGAGCGCGCGCTGGCGCCCGCAGAGAAGACCGAGCGCACGCGGCGACTGACGCCGATCCCGCCGCCGGCGGCGCTCGCGGCGGAGCCGGCGGTCGCGCGCGGACGACCGCGCCAGCCCGCGCCGCCCCCGCCGCAGCCGCCGCCGCGACAGCCCCCGCCGCCCCCTGCGCCGGACGGCGGTCCACCGCCGCAGCGAGCGCGCAGCCTCTCGCCGCTCGTGCCGATCGGCATCCTCGCCGCGATCGTGGGCGTCGTGCTCGCGATCGCGCTGGGTCGCGCTGGCGACGACAGCGCACAGCGCGCGTCGAGCGCCGGGAAGGCGACGCAGGCCGCGCGCGAGCGCACGCAGACCTCCGACCGCGCCGCGAGCGCACCGGCGCAGGAGGAACAGCCGGCGCAGTCGCAGACCGTCGCGGAGCCGGCGGCGGCCCCCGCCGACCCGGTCGCGCTCAACGACCAGGGCTTCAGGCTCAACCAGCAGGGCCGCTATGCCGAGGCGGTTCCGCTGCTGCAAGCATCGGTCGATGGCTATCGCAGCGCCGGGCGCACGAGCGAGATCGGCTACGCCTACGCGCTCTACAACCTCGGCGTCGCGCTCAACCGCTCCGGCAACCCCGCTGCCGCCGTCGAGGTCCTGCAGGAGCGGCTGGAGTACCCCAACCAGCGCGGCACCGTCCAGCAGGAGCTGCGCGACGCGCAGGCCAAGCTCGGCGAGGGCGGCGGCGAGGGCGACAAGGACAAGCCGGACAAGAAGGACAAGAAGGACGACTGAGCGCTCGCCGGGCCAGGGCGCCCGTCAGGGGCGGCGCTCAGGCGACGGCGCCGGCCGCGGCGCCGGCTGCGGCGCGTGCTCCGGCCGCCGCGCGGGACGCGGGTAGCGCTCCGCCGCGCGCACCGGCTCGCGCAGACGCACGCGGCTCGGCGTCCCACCGGGCAGCGGCAGCGGCAGCGGCGCGCGCGCCCCGCCCCCGCCCCCGCCGTCCGGCGGCTGCGGAGCAGGCGGGTCGTCGCCGCCGCCCCATCCCCAGCGCCGGCGCCAGGCCGAGCGCTGCGGTGCGTCGACCAGGGCCCAGACCAGCATCACGAGGCCGACGACGTGGACGACGAACACGAGCGCCAGCGCGATGATCTCCTCCGTCTGACCGGCGGGCATGGCGCCAGCCTACCCACAGCGGCCGCCGAGTTACAGCAGTTCGGCGCGGACGCGCACGAGCGCCAGAACCGCCTCTGCGGCGTGGGCTCCCTGGTCGCGCTTTCCGCCTCCGCTGCGCGCCATCGCCTGCTCCATGTTCTCCACCGTCACGAGCCCGAAGCCGCACGGGACGCCCGTGCGCAGCGCGACGTCCTGGATCCCGCGCGCCGCCTCGTTGCAGACATGGTCGTAGTGGCTGGTCTCGCCGCGGATGACGGCGCCGCTGCGCATGGCCAGCGCGATGGCGTCCGACGGCCGCGCACTCACCGTGATGCCGCCCTCGAAGCCGAGCTCGGCGTAGAAGACGCCCTCGCGCAGCTCGGTGATCGTGACCGTCTGCAGGGGCCGCTCGAACGCCTCGAGCAGGTCGCGGAGCAGGTCGTGGGTCATCGGTCGCGCCGTCACCACACCCTGTTGGGCGAAGGCGATAGATCGGAA
>JAHWJE010000062.1 GCA_019348575.1 Actinomycetota bacterium
CCCTCTTCGCCGGCGCAGCGGTGCTCATCACCGCGGTGCTGTGGCCCCTGCACCGCCTGCGTCCACCCGCCCCCGGGGCGCCGGCGCCCGTCCCGGCCTGATCGCCGAGGCATGAGGACCTCTTGTGGCGCCGGCGCGCCGCGCCGTCTACAGTGCCCGCACCTTGCGCCGCGCCGCCGCCCTGCTCGCCGCCGTCCCGCTCGCGCTCGCGGCCTTCCCGGCGGCCGCGCCCGGTGGCCAGGACGATGGTGCGGCGGCCGGCGGCCACGGGCTCACCGAGGCGCCCCACGAGCCCGAGGCGCGGCGCGCAGAGGCCACCGAAGCGGCGCGCGGGGACGTCGCGGGGCGGCCCGCCGAGGCCGCCGCCACGCAGCAGGACGTCTCCGTGGCCCAGCAGCGCGCCGCCACTCCGGGACAGGCCGCGCCCGGGGACGAGATGCAGATCGAGGTCGCGCGGGGCATCAACGGGCGTCACGAGTCCACGCTGAGCGGCACCCGCCTGCGCGTCGAGGGGTCGGTCTCACGCTACGTGTTCGGTCAGAAGGTCACGGTGCGCACCTATCGGCGCGGGAAGCAGGTGGACGCCCGGGAGGTGACGGTCCTGCCCGGCGACGACGGAACGGGGCGCTTCGCTCTCGGGGTGCGGGTGGTGGGCTCCGGCCACTACGTCCTGAGCGCCAGCCATGCCGCCACCGCCCAGCAGGGCACCATGCGCGCGCCAGGCGTCGGCGACAGCGTCGTCGACGGCCACGACGACGCGTGCGGGCAGGGCGCGCGAGAGCATCGAATTCATCTTGGCAACGGACGGTCACGGGCGTGCAGGGAGCAGGATCGGGTGCACCCGAGGGCGAAGTCTGGACGACGACTAGAATCTGCCGTCGCGCGTTCGCTCCCGAGGCGCCGCGCGACCCGACGACATGTCCGCTCGCCTCGAACGCCAGCGCCGACGCCGCCAACGAAGCGGAGCCGGCCGCGTGATCATCATCACGATCTCCGTGCTGATCGCGGGGGCGATCATCGCCGGCCTCAGCGCCGTCGGCTACGTCGTCGGCATCGCGAACTCGGCCCCGCCGCTGAACACGCTCGAGCCGCAGGACCCGGGCCGCCTGTCGCGCGTCTACGCGGCCGACGGCAAGCAGCTCGGGATCATCCAGAACGACGTGCTGCGGATCCCGATCCCGTCGACGAAGATGCCCAAGAGCATCCGCGACGCGACGGTCGCGATCGAGGACGAGCGCTTCTACAGCCACAAGGGCGTCGACTTCGAGGGCGTCGTCCGGGCGGCGTTCAAGAACGCGAGCTCGGGCAAGGCGCTGCAGGGCGGCTCGACGCTGACGATGCAGCTCATCCGCACGCTCTACACCGGCAACCGCGAGAAGTCCTTCGAGCGCAAGATCCGCGAGGCCAAGCTCGCCGAGGAGCTCGAGAACGTGCACACCGGCCGCAAGGGCAAGGAGTGGATCCTCACGAAGTACCTCAACTCCGTGCCCTACGGGACCAACGGCGGCCAGCAGGCGGTCGGCATCGAGGCCGCGTCGCGTGCGTACTTCGACAAGCGCGCGGCGAAGCTGACGCTCAGCGAATCGGCGCTGCTCGCCGGCCTGCCGCAGGCGCCGAGCCAGTACAACCCGTTCCGCGCCGAGAGCGCCGCGACCGCCCGCCGCAACCAGGTGCTGCGCAAGATGGCCGCCCTCGGCTACATCAGCGAGAGCAAGGCCGCCGCGGCGATCGCCGAGCCGCTGCAGCTCAAGCCGAGCGGCTACTTCCGCCAGAAGCGCGAGAGCTTCTTCTTCGACTACGTCACCGACGAGCTCATCCAGCGCTACGGCGTCAAGCGCGTGCGCGGCGGCGGTCTGCGCGTCACGACGACGCTCGACCTCGACCTGCAGCAGAAGGCGCGCAAGGCGATCGCCGACAACCTCAACTTCTCGGGCGCGCCCTCGTCGGCGATCGTGAGCATCAACCCCAAGAACGGCTACATCCGCACGATGGCCTCCTCGGCGCGGTACACCAACTCGCAGTACAACCTGGCCGCCGACGGCAAGCGCCAGCCGGGGTCGGCGTTCAAGATCATGGCGCTCGTCGCGGCCGTGCGCGAGGGCATCAACCCGGCGGCGAGGAGCTACCCGTCGGGGCCGATCACGCTCGGCCCGCAATACGGCAGCGTGACGATCAACTGCTACGGCGGCAGGTGCTCTGGCGGTTCGAAGAACCTCGTCTCCGGCACGCTCAGCTCCGACAACACCGTCTACATCCGGCTCGCGCTCGACCTCGGCCCGAAGAAGGTCAAGAAGGCCGCGCAGGACCTCGGCATCACGTCGTCGCTGCAGGGCTACCCGTCCGAGACGCTCGGCGGCCTCGAGAAATGCTGCTCGCCGCTGGAGATGGCCAACGCCTACGCGACGATCGTCAACGGCGGCTGGCGCAACACGCCCAAGGCGATCACGAAGGTGAAGTTCCCCGACGGCGAGGTCGACGACCTGTCCAAGCCGAAGCGCAAGAAGGTCTTCGACGAGGCGGCGATGTACGAGGTCGTGAAGATCCTCGAGATGAACATCAGCGCGCCGGGCACCGGCGCGCGCGCGAAGACCGGCTGCCCGGTCGCCGGCAAGACCGGCACGACCGACAAGAACTCCGACGCCTGGTTCGTCGGCTTCTCACCGCGGCTCGCGACCTCGGTCTGGGTCGGCTTCCCGAAGGGCCGGATCCCGATGGGGCCGCTGTTCAACGGCGCCAACGTCGACGGCGGCACCTTCCCGGCGCAGATCTGGGGCCAGTACATGAAGGCCGCGGCGCGCGGTTTCTGCGGGAAGTTCAAGAAGCCCGACCGGCCGTTCAAGGCAAAGGCGTTCAAGAGCAAGAACAACAACCGCCAGCAGGCGCCGCTGCCGCCGGCGCTCTCCCCCGACGAGCTCGCGGCGCAGGCCCAGCAGGCCCAGCAGGCCCAGCAGCAGGCCCAGCGCGATCAGCAGAACGCGACCAGGCGGGCCCCGCGCGCCACGCCACCGCCCGTCACCGGCGGCAACGGCTATGACCCCGGCGCCTACAACCCCGACGTCTACGAAGATCCGCCCGACGAGGGGCTCGGGGACGACGGAGCTGCGCCGTAGCGATCGCGGCGCCGTGCGCTACCGTTGGCGCCCATGGCGAAGGAAGAGAAAGTCGAGTTCGAGGGCGAGGTCGTCGAGGCCCTGCCGAACGCGATGTTCCGCGTGAAGCTCGACAACGATCACATGGTGCTCGGGCACGTCGCGGGCAAGATGCGCAGATTCCGAATCCGGATCCTCCCCGGCGACCGCGTGCGCGTCGAGCTCTCGCCCTACGACCTCGACCGCGCGCGCATCGTCTACCGCCACCGCTGACCGACGAGTTCGACCTCATCGCCGCGCTGCGCGAGCGCTTCGCCGCGCCGCCGGAGCGCGTGCTCGTGGGCAGCGGCGACGACGCCGCGGTCGTCCGTGCGCGACCGCTCGCGGTGACCTCGACCGACGCGATGGTCGACGGCGTGCACTTCCGCCTCGGCGTCACGGCGAGCGCCGCCGACGCCGGGCACCGCGCGCTCGCCGGGGCGCTGTCGGATCTCGCGGCGATGGGCGCAGATCCCGGTGAGGCCTACGTCGTCCTCGGCCTGCCGCCGGGCTTCGAGCGCGCCGACGCGATCGCGCTCGCCGACGCGATGTCCGCGCTCGCGCGCCGCTGCGGCGTGGCGCTCGTCGGCGGCGACATCACCTCCGCGCCGGTGCTGACGCTGGCCGTCACCGTCGTCGGCTGGGCCGACGAGCCCGAGCAGCTCGTGCGCCGTGCCGGCGCGTGCCCCGGTGACCTCGTCGGCGTTACCGGCACGCTCGGGGCCTCCGGCGCCGGGCTCGCGATCCTCGAGCGATCCGCCGAGGGCCCGGACGCGCTCGTCGAGCGCCACAGGCGCCCGCTGCCGCGCCTGGCCGCCGGGCGCGCGCTCGCGCGGGCCGGCGCGCACGCGATGATCGACCTGTCCGACGGCCTCGCGTCGGACGCCGGGCACGTCGCGCTGGCCGGCGGCGTCGCGCTCGAGATCGACCTCGACGCGCTGCCGCTCGCCGACGGCGTCGCCGACGTCGCGCAGCAGCTCGGCGTGCCCGCATGGCAGCTCGGCGCGGGCGCAGGCGAGGACTACGAGCTGCTCGTGTGCGTCGCGCAGGCCGACCGCTACGCGGCCGGCTCGGCCACGCCGCTGACCTGGATCGGCAGCGTCGGCGACGGTCCCGCCGGCGTCGAGCTGCTCTCGGCGGGCGTGGCGCAGGCCGTGCGCGGCTTCCAGCACCGCCTGTGACTGACGGCGTGGCGCAGCATCGCCTCCGCGACGAGCGCGGGGTCGACGACGTAGTCGGCGCTCTGCACGCGCCGTTTGATCTCTTGCACTCGCATCTCGCGTGAGCTATCGAGCGCTGCTCGCTCGCGCTTGAGCGCAGCGTCCATCACATGCACGATTGTCCGGTCACACCTGCGCGGCACCGCGCGCCTGCGACGCGACGAGGCGCGCGAACACGACGATCCGCCGGGCCGCGCTGTAGAGCGGGTGACAGGCCGACAGCACGAGGCGGTCGAAGCCGACGCGGTCGATCACCGAGACCTTCGTCGGCGCCACGATCTGCGTCTTCTCGACCTCGTAGGTGAAGCGGCCGTACGGCATCTCGACGACGACGCGGTCGCCCGGCCTGAGCCGGTCGATGTGGCGAAACGGCGCCGCGTACGTCGTGCGGTGCCCGGCGATGGCGGTCGTGCCCGCCGCGCCCGGGAACGGGACGTCGTCGTATATCCCGGGGCCCTTGCGCAGCTCGTCGCCCTGGGTGCCGTTGACGAGCACGAAGTCGGCATCGATCCGGTCGATCGCGATGCGCCCGACGGCGGCGCCCCTGTCGCTGTCGGCACGCAGGCGACGCGCGAGAAACGCCATCCGCCGCCGCTCCGTCGCGAGCTTCTGCAGCGCCGCGAGGTCGAGCGTCGTCGGCGCGCGGGTCTCGAGCTTGCGCAGGTCGTCGCCGAGCCGGCCCTGCACGACCTTCGCGTAGATCGCCGACACCGGCTCCTGCCAGACGAGCGTCAGGCCCGCGTCGGCGAGCATGAGGGCTCCCGCGACGATCAGCACCGTCGACAGGGCGCGCAGCGGTCGGCGCATCCGGGCGGTCACCGCCGCAGGGCAGATTCGGTTCCCCCGAGCGAGCCGGGGCCGGCGTACGTCTTGGGGCCGCGGACGGTGATCGGGATCTCGTCCTCCCAGGCGCGCGCGCGACCGTGCGCGGCGACGAGCAGCGCGCTCACGGCGCAGCCCGCGAAGGCGCTCCACAGCAGCACGCTGATCGGCGAGATGTGCCCGCCCGCGGCCAGCAGCACGAGCTCCCACGCCGCGTCGACGCCGCCCAGCCCGAGCGAGCGGGCAAGGGCGATCGCGACGAGCGCGACCGGCGCTGCGCCGAGCGCCACGACGAAGAGGCGCAGCGCCAGCGGCATCCGCAGCTCCGGCGCGAGCGCGAACAGCCAGATGTGCAGCGCCGGGATCAGCAGCGCCGCCGCGTACGGGTTCGCGATCCACATGACGCTCGCGACGACGGTCGCGACGAGCACGACCGCGATGCCGGCGCCCGGCTCGGAGCGATCGGCGCCGGCGGCGCGCAGCATGCGCAGCGCCGCGGGACGCAGCCACGCCCAGCCCAGCGCGAAGGCGAGGCCGACGGCGAGCAGCGCCGGCAGCGACGCGGGCAGCGCCTGCGGCGCGACGGGCGCGCCGGGCGCGTCGAGCAGCCCGACCGCGTCGAGCAGGCGCGCGAACAGCGCTGCGAACAGGAACGGCAGGGCGCCGGCGAGCGTCCAGCGCAGCCAGATGCCGATCGGCTCGCGGCGGCGGCGCAGCGCGGCGAGCGCGTCGACCGCCGAGACGAGGATCGTCAGCAGCAGCGCGCCGGTGAAGAGCCTGATCGCCCAGCCCGGCACGACCTTGCGGCTCGTCAGGAGGTCGCGGCTGGACGCCTGCGCGGTCATCGGGCGGTCGGCGGGAGCGGCGTCGAGCGCCGTCACGGCGCGCAGCGCGGCGCGGCCGAGGCTCTCCAGCCGCTGCCGTGAGATCGGCGCGCCGGCGGCAGGCGGCGCGTCGCCGTTGATCGAGAGCAACACGGCGGGCAGCCCGCGCGCCAGCAGCGCGCCCTGCTCGCCGAACGTCGCCGGCATCGCGAAGCGCGCGAACTGACTCAGCGCGCGCGGCCCCCCGGCGCCCGAGCCGGTCTCGGCGCGCACCGCCTCCTGGACGGTCGCGCGCAGCCGCTGCGGTGACGCGCCGAGCGCGTTGGACCACGGGGTCACGAGCGGCGCGCGCAGGTTGCGCGACGCGAGGTCGCCGAGCACGAGGACGGCGCCGACCGGGCCGGTCAGCCGGCGCGCGAGCTCGGCCGCGCCCGCCGCGCCGCCGCTGCCGCCGCTGGTCGAGACGAGCGTCAGCGTGTGGCGCGCCTGGCGCGGTGCTCCGAAGATCCGCGTGAGCTCGAGCAGCGCGGCGGTGCCCGACAGCTCGGCCTCGGCGCGGTCGCCGGCCGCGTCGCGGTGCGCGACCACGACGATCTGCTCGTCGATCGTGCCCGGCCGCCGGGCGATCACGGTGCGCAGCGCCTGCGGGCCGTCGATCGTGTCGGCTTCGTGTACGAGCGTCCGCACCCGGAAGCCCTCGTCGTCCATCTGCGACGCGATCTCGGCCGCCAGCCGCTCGTCGCCGGCCGAGCCCGGCCGCCGCTGCGCGAAGCGCGCGGATAATCCCTCGCCGGACTCGTAGGCGCGGTCGAACGCGCGGTCGCCCTGGAAGGCGTCCGGCGCGAGCGGGGTCCGCATCGGCCGGGGCCTGTTCTCCAGGGAGAACGCGAGCAGCACGAACGCGAGCAGGACCGGAATCAACGCAGCGCGGTAGATGCGCGGATCGATCATCGTCGTTGTCACACTATTGGGCATGGTGGATCGTGCTGCGCGGATTCTTCTCGTCGACGACGAGCATGCGATCCAGACGCTGCTGTCCTATCCGCTGCGCAAGGACGGCTACGACGTCGTGCAGGCCACCGACGGCCGCGCGGCCCTGGATCGCTTCGGCGAGGGGACGTACGACCTCGTCGTGCTGGACCTCATGCTGCCCAAGCTCGACGGCCTCGAGGTCTGCCGCCGGATCCGCGCCCGCAGCACGGTGCCGATCATCATGCTGACCGCGCGCGCCGAGGAGATCGACAAGGTCGTCGGGCTGGAGATCGGCGCCGACGACTACATCACCAAGCCCTTCTCGATGCGCGAGTTCCGCAGCCGCGTGAAAGCCGCCCTGCGGCGCGCCGAGATGCAGCCGCACGACGCGCCGGACCGGCGCGACGGCGCCCACGGCCCGCTCGAGGTAGCCGGCCTGCGGATCGACTTCGACAAGCGGGCGGTCTGGGTGCGCGGCGAGGCGGCGCAGACGACGTTCGTCGAGTTCGAGATCCTCGCCGCGCTCGCGACCGCGCCCGGCCGCGTCTTCACGCGCGAGATGCTGCTGACGCGGATCTGGGGGGACGCCGCGTACCGCGACCCGCGGACGATCGACGTCCACATCCGCCACCTGCGCGAGAAGCTCGAGCTCGACGCCAAGCATCCCGAGTACCTGTTCACGGTTCGCGGCGTC
>JAHWJE010000063.1 GCA_019348575.1 Actinomycetota bacterium
CCCGGGTCCCCCATCACCTCGGTGCCCGGACGTGCGCGGCGGCGGGGTCCATCCCCTTGGCCTCGTAGATCAATGCCAGCTCGTCCCGCTCGACCTCGGGCCTCAGCGCGATCTCGTCCCGCTCCATCGCGATCTCGTGGGCGTATACCTCCTGCTCGCGCTTGGCGGCCAGGTAGCCGCTGGAGCCCATCGGCAGGGCGTCGGCCATGATCCCGGCGACGCCGGCGACGAGCACGACGGCGACGATCCTGCTCGTCTGCGAGCGCCGCGGTGGCGGGCTGTCGCGCCGCGACGGCGGCATCTCCGGGATCGGCTCGTACTGCGCCGGCGGAACGCGATCGCGTGGCGGGGTCGGCTGCAGTCGCCTGGCGCTGCCCTGCGCGCTGCTCGGGGCGACGTTCGTGGCCGCGGTGCGCTCCCCGCGCTCGAGCATCGCGGTCGCGGCGGTTGCGTCGGCGCCCGCCGGCGCGATCCCGCGCGCGCCGTCGTGCAGCGCGACGCGCATCTCGTCGGCGCTCGCGTAGCGCTCCTCGGGCTCGAGCGCGAGCGCCTTCTCGACCGCCAGCGCGAGCGCCGGCGGCACCTCGCTCACAACCTCGTCGAGGCGGATCGGGTACTCGCGCTGCTGCATCATCGCAAGCTCGGTCAGCGAGCTCGCGTCGTAGGGCAGGCGGCCGGCGAGCAGCTGGTAGGTCACGACGCCGAGGCCGTAGAGGTCGGCGGGAGGGCCGACCTCCGCGCCGCTGGCCTGCTCGGGGGCGAGGTAGGCAGCCGTGCCGAGCACCGAGCCGGCCTGGGTGATCTGCGACGTCTGGCCGACCATCGCCTTGGCGATGCCGAAGTCGGCGAGCTTCACGGCGCCGTCGTCGGAGCGCATGATGTTGCCGGGCTTGACGTCGCGGTGCACGACCCCCATCCGGTGCGCGTGCGCGAGGCCGCGGCAGGCGCCGTCGACGAGCTCGAGCGTGTCGGCGACGCCGAGCCGCGTCTCCTCGCGCAGGATCTCCGCGCCGGATCGCCCGTGGATGTACTCCATCACGATGTAGTGGCGTCCGCTGGCCTCGTCGAGGCCGAAGTCGAAGACCTGCACGATGTTCGGGTGCACGAGCCGCGCCGCCGACAGCGCCTCGCGGCGAAAGCGCGAGACGAACTGGCTGTCGTCGGCGAGGTGCTCGGCGAGCAGCTTGACGGCGACCTGGCGCTCGAGCCGGCGATCGACGGCGAGCTGCACGGTCGACATGCCGCCATAGCCGAGGCGCTCTCCGAGCTCGTAGCGGCCCGCGATGACGGTGCTGCTCACCGGCCTGGGACCTCCGGCTGGACGCCGCCGCCGGGCGTGCCGGCGGGCGGGGGCGGCGGGGCGGGCTCGGGCTGCGGCTGCGGCTCGGGCTCGGGCTCGGGCGGCGGTGGCGGCTGGGGCGCCGGCGGTGGCGTCGTCGGCGTCTGGCTCGTCGTCGTCTCCGCGGGCGTGGTCTGCGTCTCGGTCGGCGTCTCGTCGGTGGTGGTCGTCGGCGTCGTCTCGGTCTCCGTCGTCGTCGTCTCCGTCGCCGTCTCGTCGCACTCGTCGCGGGCGATGGCACGCAGCTTGTCGGCGCCGTCGCGCAGGTTGTCGACGAGCTGGTCGTCGACCGATGGCGGCAGGTCGTCGATGCCCTCGTCGACCTGCCGCAGCTGTCCGGGCACGTCGTCACAGCGACCGTCGTCGACGGCTTGGGCCACGTCCTCGATCTGGCTCTTCAGATCGCTCGCGTTCGCGGAGGGGATGCCGGCGCTCGTGCCCGCGCCGCAGGCGGCGAGCAGGGCGGCGCCGACGCCGAGCAGCGCGGCGAGCAGGAAGGGGACGATCCGTCGCACGATCACTGACCGTATCCAAGCCGCTCGGCGAGCGAGTCCGGCAGCCGCGCGGCGCGGATCGCCGCCGCCGCACCCGCGATGTCGTACTCGACGCGGCGCCAGCGCGCCTGCCAGCGGTCCAGGTCGAGCAACATCCACGCCGCGCGCGGGTCGCCGTCGCGGGGCTGTCCGACCGAGCCGGGGTTGAGCAGCCACTCGCCCGTCCCGGGTCCGATGTCGAGCTCGTCGCCGTCGCGCCGTGCCTCGCCGGTCGCGACGTCACCCTCCCGGCGCACGAACGACAGCGCGACGTGCGAATGGCCGATCAGCGCGACGCGCTGGCGCTGCGAGTCCAGGCACAGCTCGGCGAGCAGCGCGCTGAGCACGTACTCCCAGACGGGGTCGCGCGGGCTGGCGTGGTAGAGGCCGATCGACTCCTCCTCGCCCGCGGGCTGCAGCGCCGACAGGAACTCGAGGTTCGGCTCGCTGATCGTCTCCTGCGTCCAGCGGGCGGCGATCGCGGCGCCGGTCGAGAACTCCTCCAGCCCGATCGCGCCGGTCACGCCCATGTCGTGGTTCCCCGCGAGGCAGATCGCGGCGTGGCGCCGCGCGAGCTCGACGCAGGCGTCGGGCTCGGCGCCGTAGCCGACGAGGTCCCCGAGGCACCACATCTCGTCGGCGCCGGCGAGCTCGGCGTCGGCGAGCACCGCCTCGAAAGCGTGGCGGTTGCCGTGGATGTCGGAGAGGATGGCGACCTGCATCTCGTACAGTGAGATCGTGAGTCGGGCACGCCTGCGCTGGGGAGTGGCGATCATCGCAGCCGTGGTCGTCGCGGAGGCGGCAGTGCTGCTGCTTCGCCCGCGCAGCGGCGTCATCGAGCCCGCTCCGGTGAGCACGCAATCGTACTTCAGCGCCTCGCAGGTGCAGCGCGCGCGCGACTACAGGCGCCCACAGCTGGCGATCTACGGCGGCGTCCTGGCGATCGAGCTCGGCGTTCTGGGGCTCGTCGTCGCCCGCCCACCACGGCGCCTGCGCCGGCCCTTCGAGCACCCGGTGCTCGCCGCCGCGGCCGCCGGCGCAGCGCTGTCGGTGGCCGTGACCGTCGCCGTCCTGCCGCTGCAGATCGTCGCGCGCGAGCGCGCGAAGGACGTCGGGCTCGTGACGCAGCCGTGGACCGGCTATGCCCGCGACAAGGCGATCTCCGGCGCCATCGCCGCGATCCTCGCCGCGCTCGGCGCGGGAACGGCGATCGGCCTGATGCGCCGCATGCCGCGCGGCTGGTGGGTGCCGGGCAGCGTGATCGTCGTCGCCTTCGGCGTGGTGAGCATCTACGCCGCGCCCGTCGTGCTGGACCCGCTGTTCAACAAGTTCCAGCCGCTCCCGCCCGGTCAGCTGCGCGACGACGTGCTCGAGCTCGCCGAGCGCGCGGGGGTGGACGTCGGAGAGGTCTACAGGATCGATGCGAGTCGCCGCACGACCGCCGCCAACGCCTACGTGGCGGGCCTGGGGAAGACCAAGCGCGTCGTGCTCTACGACACGCTGCTGGAGAACTTCGATCGCGACGAGGTGCGGCTGGTCGTCGCGCACGAGCTCGCGCACGTCCATCATCGCGACGTTCCGAACGGGTTGCTGTATCTGACGATCGTCGCGCCGTTCGGCCTCTTCGCCGTCGCGCAGCTGACGCGGCGCCTGACGCCCGGTGGCGATCCCGGTCCCGCCGCCGTGCCGGCGCTCGCGCTGAGCATCTTCGCGATGACGACGACGATCGCGATGATCTCCAACCAGCTCAGCCGCGACGTCGAGGCGCGCGCGGACTCCTATGCGCTGACGCTGACCGGCGACCCCGAGCCGTTCATCTCCTTCGAGAAGCGGATCGCCCTGCGCAACCTCTCCGATCCCGACCCGCCCGACTGGCAGACCTTCCTGCTCTCGACGCACCCGCCGGCGATCGAGCGCATCGGCATCGGCGTCGCCTACGAGCGCGGCGATCGCGGCTGACCGGGGCTTCCCTGCGACGATCGCGATCGCGATCGCGCCCGCGCCCGCGCGCGCCGAGCCCGGGCGCCAGGAGACACCCGGGTCGACGGCAGCTCAGGCTCAGCTCTCGGGTGGATCGGGCGGGGCGCCTCGGCCGCCGCCGAACTCGGGCAGGTTCTTGATGCCCTCCCGCGTGCGGTACTTCGAGTAGGAGTCGGTCAGCGCCTCGGCGAGCTCGGCCATGAACTTCGGCGACAGGTTGACGCGGGTCACGACGACGCCCGGGATCTCGTCGGAGTCGATCTCGTGGTCGACGCGGGCGAACGTGATCGTGAACTCGTAGTCCGAGAATGAGACGTTCGCGAAGTTCGCGTACACGCCGCCCATGTCCTCGGGCTGGAAGTGGATGTTGATGTGGCGCTCGCGCGCGTCCTCTTCGGCCATCGCCCTCCTAGTATCGCAGCGTGCGACTGATCGTCCTCGCCGTCGGCCGCCTGCGCGCGCCGTACGCCGACGACGTGCAGCACTATCTCAAGATGCTCGCGCGTCACGCGCGCGTCGAGATGATCGAGGTGCGACAGGAGGAGAGGCTCACGGGCCGCATCCCCGAGCGCGCCTTCGTCTCGCTGCTGGCGCGCGACGGCGAGCAGTTCGACTCGCTGTCGTTTGCGCGCTTCCTCGAGCAGCGCCGCATGGCGGGACGCGACGTCTGCTTCGTGATCGGCGGGCCGCTCGGCCTGCAGCTCGAGGACGTCGACCACCGCTTCTCGCTCGGGCCGCTGACGCTGCCGCACCAGCTCGCGCGCGTCGTCCTGCTCGAGCAGCTCTACCGCGGGCACAAGATCCTCGCGGGCGAGCCGTACCACTACTGAGGCCGGCCGTCGCCGCGCAGTCCTGCCGGTACGCTGGGGCCGTGACCGGCCCGCTCGCAGATCTGCGCCAAGCGGTCGTCGCGGCCTCGGGAGCCGTCGCCGGCCCGGCAGGCGGGTCGTCGGCGGCGCCGACGCTCGAGCGCCCGAAGAAGGCGGGCTTCGGCGACTACGCGACGAACGCCGCGATGTTGCTCGCACCGCGCGCCGGGGTGCCGCCGCGCGACGTCGCCGGGCGGCTCGCGGGCGAGCTCGAGCAGCTCCTCGGCCCCGCGCTCGAGCGCGTCGAGATCGCGGGACCCGGCTTTCTGAACCTGTTTTTGTCCGATCCGTGGTACATCGCCGCACTGGCCCACGTCGTCGCCGCGGGCGACGCGTTCGGCGCCGGCAGCGCCGATCCCGCCGAGCGCGTGAACGTCGAGTTCGTCTCGGCCAACCCGACCGGGCCGATGACCGCGGCCGGCGGCCGCCACGCCGCCTACGGCGACTCGCTCGCGCGGCTGCTCGAGTTCGGCGGCCACGACGTGACGCGCGAGTTCTACATCAACGACATCGGCGGGCAGGTGCGCCGGCTCGGAGAGTCGATCCAGGCTCGCGCGCGCGGCGAGGCCGTTCCGGAGGGCGGCTACGAGGGCGACTACGTGCTCGAGCTCGCCGAGCGGATCCCCAACGCCGGCAGCGACGACGTCGCGGTCGTCGCCGAGCGCGGCGTGCAGCTGCTGCTCGAGAGGATCCGCGCGTCGATGGAGGCGATCGGCGGGCACTTCGACGTCTGGTTCTCGGAGGGCTCGCTGCACAGCGGCGAACCGTCGGCGGTGCAGCGCGCCTTCGAGCAGCTCGAGGCGCGCGGCGAGACCTACCGCTCCGAGGGCGCGCTGTGGCTGCGCACGAGCGCCCACGGCCAGAGCAAGGACGACGTGCTCGAGCGCTCGACGGGAGAGCCGTCGTACTTCGCCTCCGACATCGCGTATCACCTCGACAAGCTCGAGCGCGGCTTCGAGCGGCTGATCGACGTGTGGGGCGCCGATCACCACGGGCACGTCGCGCGGATGCACGCCGCGCTCGAGGCGCTCGGCGCGCCGGCGGACGCCGTCGAGCTGATCATCATGCAGTTCGTCAACCTCGTCGAGCGCGGCGAGCGCGCCTCGATGTCCAAGCGCCGTGGCGACTTCGTCACGCTCGACGATCTGCTCGAGCAGATCGGCTCCGACGCGACGCGCTTCTTCATGGTGCAGCGCTCGCACGACACGATGATCGACCTCGACCTCGACCTCGCGCGCGAGCAGTCAAACGAGAACCCGGTCTACTACGTGCAGTACGCGCACGCCCGGATCGCGTCGATCCTGAAGAAGGCCGGCGCCGCCCGGGTGGCGGCGGCGCTGGACGTCGCCCCGGGCTTCGCCGGCACGCTCGAGCCGGCCGAGCGCGCGCTCGTCAAGAAGCTGCTCGCATTCCCCGACGAGGTCGCGGAGGCGACGGAGCGGCGCGCGCCGCACAGGATCGCGGCCTACGCGCTCGAGCTCGCGCAGACGTTCACGGCCTTCTACCGCGACTGCCACGTCGTCGGCGCCGAGGGCGCGGGCGTCGAGGCCTTCCGGCTCGCGCTCAGCGTCGCGACGAAGCGGACAATCGCCCGCGCGCTGGATCTGCTCGGCGTGAGCGCCCCTGAGCAGATGTGATCGGCGGGCGTGACGAATAACCGTCGCCGCCCGACGACGATTCGACACACCCCCCGCACGCCGCCGGATCGCCGCCTCGTCGAGCCCGCACGCACGAGCTGGTCGAACCGGCCCCGCCCCTGCTGCGGCGGGCTGCTTCAGCCCTCGTAGCGGGCGAGGTCCTCGTCCAGGCGCTGCGCGTCGGCGGCGTTGAGCTGCTCGCCGTCGCGAGCGGAACCTCCGCCGGCGCTCGTCATGCCGGCGGCCGGGCGGCGCCGCCAGCGCGGCACGAGCAGCGCGAGCCCCGCCAGCGCGATCGCGCCGAGCAGCAGCGGGATCGCGTACGCGGTGACGCCGAAGCCGTCGTCGTCGGGCAGCGCGAGCACCTCCGGGCCGTACTCGGCGACGAGCGCCTGCTTGATCTGCGCCTTCGTCCTGCCCTGCGCGATGAGGTCGCGGATCAGCGCGCGCTGGCTGTCGGGCTGCGCGCCCTCGGCGATGTTCAGCGGCACGTTGCACGTCACGCACATCACCTCGTCCTCGATGTCGACGAGGTCGGCGCGCGGCGCCGCCGCGAGCGCGTGGGCCGGAACGAGCAGGGCGGCCGCGAGCAGCAACGGCACGAGTGCGCGGCGCAGCGTCATGTGACCTTCGCGAGCGCGCGGTCGATGAACGCCTGGTCGATCGGCCCGCGGAAGACGTCGACGATCCGGCCCTCGCGGTCGATCACGAACGTCTCCGGGACGTACGTCGTGCCGTAGCGGTCGGCGAGCTTGGTTCCCACGTCGCGCACGCTCGGGAAGCTCATGCCGTTGTCCTTGGCGAACCTCATCGACGCCGAGCTGGAGTCGTCGTACGTGACGCCGAGGACGGTGCCCGCGCCCGAGCGCTGCAGCGCCTTGTGGGTGCGCTCGAGGATCGGCGCCTCGGCCTCGCAGGGCTTGCACCACGACGCCCAGAAGTTCAGCACGACGACCTTGCCGCGCAGCTCGGAGAGCGACAGCGTGCCCGTGTCGCCGAGCACCGGCAGCGGGCTGCTCGGCGCGGGCGGAAACTCGCCGCGGGCGACGGACTGCTCGATCGAGTCGTCGGCCGCGCGCGCGAGGAGCCCGTACGCGAGCAGGCCCACGAGCGCCAGGGCGAGGACGCTCGCGATCGCTGGGACGAGGATGCGCTTCATGGAGCATCCAGCGTAGATGGGCGCGCTCGCCAAGCGCGCAGTCGCCCTACAATCGCGGCAGCGCGGACGTAGCTCAGTCGGTAGAGCGTCGGCTTCCCAAGCCGAAGGTCGCGGGTT
>JAHWJE010000064.1 GCA_019348575.1 Actinomycetota bacterium
GGCTCGCGCCACGGGCTCAACCTCCACCTGATGTCCTTTGGCTTTGCGCGCGGCCTGCCGCGCAATGCGGACACCGTCTTCGACCTCCGCTTCTTGAAAAATCCCCACTGGGAGGAGTCGCTCCGTCCTCTCACCGGGCTCGACGCTGTCGTCGGTGACTATATCGCCACGGACGAGGGGTATGAAGAGGCGGTTGGCAAAATAGAGGATCTCCTGCTCACGCTCCTGCCTCGCTACGAGGCGGAGGGAAAATCCTATCTCTCCATTGCATTTGGCTGTACCGGCGGGCGACATCGGTCGGTGCACGTGACCGAAAGGGTCGCATCTAGGTTGCGCGAGACCGGCTTTTCGCCCACGGTCGAACATCGCGACCTCGGCTCTCGCCCCCGCGACGGCATCGAGGGCGGGCGCCGGCCGCGCGCGGGACGCGTCCGTGTCCCGATGTGCGGCGCGTCGCCGTGCGCGACGCCACGTACAGCTATCCCGATGCCGAGGCGCCGGCGTTGCGCGGGATCGACCTCGAGCTCGTCGACGAGGTGCGACTGGACCATCGCGAAGACCTCTTCTCTGGTCATCTGCGGTCGCCGCCGAGCGTGCGTCGTCTGGCGGCGGGCGTGTGTGCGGAGACGATCACGACGCCGACACCGTAGAGCCGGTCTCGGACAGCGCGCCGCCCGCCCGGCGCAGCGCGCCGGCGCGTTCCAGGGCCTGGTGGGTCCGACCGGTGACGTCGCCGGTGACGCCGCGTGCGGCGAGCATGATCGCCTGCGCGAAGCCGCGGCTCGTGAAGCGGCCGTGGCCGACGACGCCGAGCTTGCGCAGGCCGAGCAGGTAGGCGCCGCCCGCCAGCTCGGGGTGGATCTCGTCGCGAAACGCGCGCAGCGCGGGCTTCATGAGCAGCCCGCCGGCCTTGGCCCGCTGCGACGACGTGGCGGTGTCCCTGAGCAGCGCGATCATCTTGCCCGACACGCCCTCCATCACCTTCAGCGTGACGTTGCCGGTGAAGCCGTCGGTGACGACGACGTCGGCCTTGCCCTCGACGAGCGCGTGGCCCTCGACGTTGCCGACGAAGTTCAGTCCGCGGGCGGCCACCAGGCGCGCGTGCACGTCGATCGTCAGCGGCGAGCCGCGCGTCGCCTCCTCGCCGACCGACAGCAGCGCGACGCGCGGGCTGTCGACGCCGTGGACGACCTGCGCGAACGCCGATCCCATGAACGCGAACTGGACGAGATGCTCGGGCCGCACCTCGGTGTTCGCGCCGACGTCGACGAGCGTGACCGGAGCGCCGGGGACCGGGATCGTCGCCGCCAGCGCGGGTCGCAGGATGCCGCGGTCGCGCTTGATGTTGAACAGCGCCGCGGCGAGCGCGGCGCCGGTCGCGCCGGCCGAGACGAGCGCGTCCGCATCGCCGGCGGCGACGGCCTGCGCGGCGCGCACGATCGAGGACTCGGGGTTGCCGCGCGCGGCGGCGGCCGGGTTTGGCTCCTTGGCGATCGACAGCGGGGCGTCGATCACCTCGATCCCCGGCCCGGCGGCGCCGAGCTCTGCGGCCGGTCCGAACAGCAGCACCCGGATGCCGCGGGCGGCGGCGATGTTCGCGCCCGCGGCGACCTCGGCGGGCCCGAGGTCGGCGCCGTTGGCGTCGACCGCCACGACGGGGGCGTGGACCGGCTCGACCGGGAGGTCCCCGTCCGAGCGGGCGATCAGCGCCCTGATTCGTCGGGCCGGCATCCGCCGGCCAGCCTCAGTGCTCGTGGTGGTCGTGCGCCGTTGGCGCGACGACCTCGCGGCCGGCGTAGTGGCCGCACACCGGGCACACGCGGTGCGGGCGGCGGGGACTGTGGCATTGCGGGCAGGCGTTGTAGACCGGCGCGGCCATCTTGTGCTGGGCGCGGCGCTGCGCGGTGCGGGCGTGCGACTGCTTCTGCTTGGGGACGGCCATCGCTGCGCAAGGGTAGCGCAGCGGCGCCTGCTGTCCGGGCTCACGGTCACAGGAGCCGGGGAAGGAGTGCGGCGATCGCGCGCGAACGGTATGCGCATGAGCGTCCTCGAACTCGACCCAACGCTTCTGGAGGCCCTGCGCACGCTCGCGCAGCACGACGTAGAGCTCGTCGTCGTCGGCGACGTAGCCGAGGCGATCCGCAACGACGGCGGCTTCGTCGCGAGCCTGGCGATCGTGCCCGGCTCGTACGGGCGCAACGCCGAGCGCCTCAACAGCGCGCTGCAGGCGATGGACGCCGAGCTCGGCATCGCCGGAACGCCCGCCGAGATGCAGGTGGACTATCGCCGGTTGGACCTGCGCGAGCTCGCGCCGTGCTCGTTCGTCACGCGCTACCTCGACGTCGACGTCGACTTCGAGCCGCGCGGCACGGGCGGCTACCGCGACCTGTTCGACGAGGCCGCGCGCATCGAGCTCGCGCCGGGGATATCCCCGCTCGTCGCGGCGCGCGAGGACCTCGAGCGCATCGCTCGCGGCGCCGCGCCCCCCGTGCCCTACGCGCGACCGCCCGCGGCGCTTCCGCCCGAGCCGGGCTGGCCCGCCGGGGACATCCGCGCCCGGCGCGCTACTCGAACCTGATCTCGCCGAGCTTGGCCCAGCGCGGGTCGGGCTCGCGCTCGTGCGCGTGCTCGGGACCGGCCGCGTTGAGGTCCGTGCCGCAGATCGCGCACAGCCCGGCGCACTCGTGGCGGCACAGCAGCTGCGCGGGCAGCGCGAGGGCCAGCGCGTCGCGCGCCCAGGCGTGCAGGTCGAGGACCTCGTCGTCGACATAGGGGCTGCGCAGCTCCTCGACGTCGCCGGGCTGGTCGACCTCGCGGCTGTCGACGGAGATCTCCGGCCGGGCGGGCTCCAGGCAGCGCATGCAGGGGCCCTGCAGCGACGCGCCGAAGCGCAGCCGCAACGCGTAGCCGTGATGCGTCGTGCGCGAGATGTCGAGGATCGCGTCGACCGCGGCGGGCGTCGCGACGTACGCCTCGCCGCCGAACTGCAACGGGTCCAGCGCGACCTCGAGCTGCAGGCGCCGGCCCTCGCCGGAGGTCAGCCGCAGACGACCGAGATCGAAGCTGTCGGTGCGCGGTGCCATCGCCCTTTCAGGCTAGCGCTGCGCCGGCGTCGCTCCGGCGTCCTCGACGAGCTCGCGCTTGAGCACCTTGCCGGTGGCGTTGCGCGGCAGCTCGTCGACGAAGACGACCTCGCGCGGCACCTTGAAGCGCGCGAGGTTCGCCTTCACGTGCGCCTTGACGTCCTGCTCGGAGACCGTCGCTCCGTCGCCGACGACGACGAACGCCCGCAGGCGCTGGCCGAACTGCGCGTCCTGCACGCCGACCGCGGCGACATCCTCGACGCCGTCGAGCGTCGCGATCGAGTCCTCGACCTCGCGCGGGAAGACGTTCTCCCCGCCCGAGACGATCATCTCGTCGTCGCGGCCGTCGACGAACAGGCGCCCGCCCTCGTCGAAGTGGCCGACGTCGCCCGAGGACATGAGCCCGTCGACGAGCGCCTTGTGTCCACCATCCGAGTAGCCGTCGAAGCACAGCTCGTTGCCGACGAAGATGCGGCCGGTCTCGCCGGGGCCGGACTCGCGGTCGTCGGCGTCGTACAGGCGCACGACCGTGCCGCGCGGCGGGCGGCCGGCCGTGCCCGGCGCCGCGCGCAGATCCTCGGGCGTGGCGACCGTCGCCCAGGCGACCTCGGTCGAGCCGTAGAGGTTGTAGAGGATGTCGCCGAACGCGTCCATCACCTTCGTCGCGAGCTCGCCGGGCAGCGCCGAGCCGCTGGCGGCGATCACCCGCAGCGAGCCGGTGTCGTAGCGCCCCAGCGTCCTCGGGCCGAGCTCGAGCATGCGCTGCAGCATGACGGGGACGGCGATCAGCGCCGTCGCCCCGTGCTCGTCGATCGCGCTCAGCGCGTCCTGCGGATCGAAGCGCCGCTGCAGGATCAGCGTCGACGACAGCGCGATCCCGAGGATCAGGTGCGCAAGGCCCCAGGAGTGAAACAGCGGCGCGGCGATCAGGGTGCGCTCGCGGGCGCGCAGCGGGATCTTCTCGATCAGCGCCGCGATCGGGTCGAGCGTCTCGGGCTGCTTGCGGTTCGCCCCCTTCGGGGTGCCGGTCGTGCCGCTCGTGAGGATCACGATCCTGCCCTTGGTGGCCGGCACGACGACGTCGCTCGGGTCGCCGCGCTCGATCAGCGTCTCGAGCAGCTCGGCGCCGGCGCGCGGGCTGCCACCGTCCGACCAGGCGACGAAGCGGCGGCTGTCGGGCGCCGCACGTGCGACGAGGTCGTCGAACTCCTCGTCGTAGACGATCGCGCGCGGCTGCTCGCGCTCGCACACCTCCGCGAGCTGGGGGCCGGAGAAGGCGGTGTTGAGAAAGAGCGCGTCGGCGCCGAGCTTGGAGCAGGCGACCATCGCCTCCACGAAGCCGCGGTGGTTGCGGCACAGCAGCGCGACGCTGTCGCCCTCGACGATCCCCTCGTCGCTCCACGCGTGCGCGAGCGCGTTCGTGCGGCGGTGGACCTCGCCGAAGGTGAGCGAGCCGGCGTCGTCGATGATCGAGACGGCGTCGGGATAGCGGATCGCCGAGGCCGTGTAGCCGCCGGCCGTCGTCGGACCCCAGTCGCTGATCGCCTTGAGCGCGAGCACGAGCCTGTCGGGCCGGGCCGGCGCGAACATGCCGCACTCGATCAGCGTGCGCGCGGTGAGCGCCTTCGTCGTCAGCGTCTCGAGCTGCATCGTCGGAATGTAGTACGGCGCCGCCTACGGCAGCCGCAGGTCCTTCGGCAGCTCGCCGGACTCGATCAGACGGTGGATGTCGGCGGCGCGGCGCGAGTTGAGGAACACGTGGCGTTGCCCCACGCTCGGCTTCTCGGCGAGCAGGCCGGCGGCCAGCAGCGCCTCCCCGACCTCGTCGGCCAGCGCGCGCTCGTTGCCGGCGAAGCCGCGCGAGAGGTGGCGGAAGTCGGTGTGGTAGCCGCCCCACTTCCCCATCCCGTTCAGGCGCTGCAGGATGCGCCGCGCGATCCGCCGCGCGGGCTGCGGGTCGTCGTGCGGCCGAGCCGTGCCGCCGTCGGCGCCGATCAGCGCGAGCACGACGTCCTCGCGCTCGGCGACCGACTCGCCGTCGGCCGGCCGCCCGCCCAGACGCGCGACGACCTCTGCGCTGCGCAGCGGCTGGGCGATCGGCTGGCGCCAGTCGCCGGCGTCGGCAACGGCATGGGCGGGCAGCGCGAGCGCGCGGCTGCGCAGGCGCGCGATCCCCGCCGCGTGCTCGTCGAAGGCGACCGCGGCGAGCTCGGCGTCCTCCGGCTCGGCGGCCGCCGGCAGCCGCAGCGCGAGGTGCCCTTCGAGCGTCCCGGCCTCGAGGCGCAGGTCGCCGGCGCTGCTCGGCGCGCCCAATCCCGTGCTCTCGACGAGCGCGCCGATCGCCGCCGCGGTCACGAGGAAGCCGCGCTCGGGCGCCGCCGCCGGATCGGCGCGCAGGGCGACCATGACGGGCACGAGCGCGACCAGGGCGTCGCCGGCGGCGGCGAAGGCGACCGTCACCGGCTGCTCGCGCCCGGAGCGCGGCAGCGCCAGCTCGCGGACCGAGCGCCGCAGCTCCTCGCGCAGCAGGTTGCGCAGCTGCGCCGAGCGCTCGCGCGGAGCGGCGGTGCCGCCGGCGTCGGCGAGTGCGATCGCGAGCTGGCTCATCGCATGAGTATGCAGCGGGGCTCGGCGCTCTAGCCTGCACGCCGTGTCGGACTGGTTTGAGCACTTCGGCTTCGCGGAGGTGGGTGAGAACCTGCTGATGGGCGCCTACCCGCAGGACGGCGACGACGTCGCGGCGCTGCGCGAGGCGGGCGTCAGCGCCGTCTTCAACCTCGTCCAGGACGTCGAGTACGAGCGGCCGGGCGGTCGTGACGCGTGCGCCGCGGCGCTCGCGCAGGCCGGCATCCGCGAGGAGCGCGTCGAGGTCGTCGACTACGGCAACCTGCTGCCCGGGCACATCGAGCTCGCCGCGAAGACCGTCCTGGCGTGGCTGCAGGACGGCGAGCGCGTGTACGTCCACTGCCGCGCGGGGATGCAGCGCTCCGCCGTCGTGTCGGCCGCGATCGTCGCGCTGCGCGAGCAGCTCGAGCCGGCCGCGGCGCTGGAGCGCGTGCGCAGGCGCCACCCGCGCGCGAACCCGCTGTCGCACCAGCGCCAGGACCTGCTGCGCTGGTGGGACAGGCGCAGCGGCTGACGTCGCTCCTGCGATCCGTCAGGTGCGGTCCGTACCGTGCGACCGGTGGCCATGCAAGCTGCCAGCCCCCTGCCGCTCGCGCGGGTCCACGTCGTCAACGGACGCCTCGCGATCGACTGGCTGACCGTCGACGACGAGACGGCGGTGCGCCTGGCCGCCGATCGCGAGGATCCGGCGCGGTTCGTCGTCGAGGCGATCGAGATCGGCGCCCGCGTGCTCGACCGCGAGCAGACCGCCGCCAACGCCGAGTTCGTCCGCGCGGAGTTCGAGAAGACCGCGCGCGAGCTCGACAGCGCGTTCGTCGAGCGGGCGCGCGCCGTCGCCGAGCGGCTGGACCAGAAGGTCGACGAGGTCTTCGGCCCCGAGCACGGGCACGTCACGAAGGCGCTCGCGCGCCACTTCGGCGACGAGTCCTCCTCAGCGGTGCAGCACCGCGTGAGAACCGTCCTGACCGAGGTCTGCGCGCAGATGCGCGAGGACGTGCGCAAGCAGCTCTCGGCCGACGACGACGCCAACCCGCTCGCCGTCTTTCAGCGCATGCACCTCGCGCAGGCGCATCGGATCGCCGGCGAGCAGTCCGAGAACCTGCGCGCGATGAGCGCGCGGCTGGAGGCGATGCGCGTGGAGATCGCGCAGCTGCGCTCCGAGAAGGAGAAGCTCGCGGAGATCGCCGCCGTCGAACAGAAGGGCACGGCGAAGGGCCGCACGTACGAGGAGGCTGTCGCCGAGGCGCTCGACGCGCTCGCGACCGCCCGCGGCGACGACTGCGACGCGGTCGGCGACGTGCGCGGCGAGGGCGGCAAGAAGGGCGACTTCGTCGTGGCGATCGACGCCTGCAGCGGACCCGCGCGCGGCAAGATCGTCTTCGAGGCCAAGAACAAGAAGCTGTCGCGCAACGAGGCGCTCGCCGAGCTCGAGAGCGCGATGGAGACGCGCACGGCCGACTACGGCGTCCTCGTCGTGTCCGCCGACGACAAGCTGCCCGCGCGGACGCATCCGCTGCGCGAGTTCAACGGCGACAAGCTGTTCGTGACGTTCGACCCGCAGGACGGCTCGCCGCTCGCGCTCGAGGTCGCCTACGGCCTCGCCCGCGCCCGCGTGCTGATGGCGCGCGCGGCCGGCGGCGGAATCGACGAGGGCGCGCTGCGCGTCGAGGTCGAGCGCGCGCAGGGCGCGATGGAGGACGTGCGGCGCATCAAGTCACAGCTCACGAACGCGACGAGCGGGATCGAGGAGGCGCGCAGGATCGTCGACGCGATGGCGACGACCGTCCGTGGTCACCTGGCGGCGATCGAG